>CAISIU010000129.1 GCA_903885505.1 uncultured Actinomycetes bacterium
CAGTTGCGTGAGCTTCGCGAAGAGATGGGGCTCACCCAAGTTGAGGTGGCGAAAAGGTTGAACGTGAGCCAAAATCGCGTGTCGCGACTGGAGACGGGAGACTTGGAACACTCTCAGATCGACACGCTTCGCCGATACGTGGAGGCCGTGGGTGGCAGCCTCAGAATCGAAGCGGTCATCGGAAACAGCCACATACCTCTGACGTAGTTCAACGCCGACAGCATGCACTACGTAAACTTCGCAACATGAGTCAACTATTTGTGGCGTTTCTGGGAGGCGATCCCGCACCCGGTCGAATTGGCGAAGACCACGAAGTGGTTCTCGTCGTGGCCGATGACGTGAAGGCCGCTCGCGCAGCAGCGCGCGCGAAGTGGACCGGTGTTGGTCGCCCGCACGTTGACGCCATTACTCCGATCTCCGTGGTGGACGGACACCGGGTGCAACTCGCTCACACGGGCGAAGCCGATACTTGGGACATCGACACCACATTCGAGCCGTAGAGCGCGACCATCAATAAAAAAACCGGCGGTGATTGCTCACCGCCGGTTTTTTAATGATGTGATTTACGCCAGTTGACGCAGCGTCTCGAGAAGGTCACCACGCACGCGACGAGCAAACATCGCGCCGCGGTCGAGGTTGTCGAGCAGCTGCAGCATGTTCGGCTGGCCGGTCTTCAGCGGGTGCGCCTCGTGGAAGGCACGGATTTCGGCAACCAGTTCGTCCGAGGTGAACAAGGTCGAGACGCCCGAGCACAGGCGCATGTGCATGTCCGCGTTGAAGAACTCCATCAGCTCATCCCAGCGGCCGGTGATGGTGCGCCAGATCTGCTCGCCAATGAAGCGGTTGCCCACCATGGCGCCGATGAGGAACGGCGAGTCCTGGTTGCGGATTTCGGTCAGGCACTTCTCGAAGGTGCGCAGCGCCTCGTCGAGGTCAGGAATGCCGGCCAGTGCCGTAAGGAATCGCTGTTCGTCCTGCGGCGTCGTAGCGGCCTTGCGACGACGGTCCAGCTCCTCGGCGGTGCCGGGGCGGTTCTGACGCGCGGTGATGCGCACGATGGGGTCACCGAGGTCGCCGACGAGTTCGCCCGCGTCAAAGCGACGCAGCGCCTCGGCGATGATGGCCTCGTCGTTACCGATGTTCGCCAGGGTCTCGATGGCCATGGCGCGCAGCTCGCTGGCTTGAGCTGTTTCGCCCGCGATCGGGTTCCAGGTCAAGCGGGCAAAGAGGGGTCCGTAGATGGACTGCACCACGTCGGCCAGCGCGGCGCGCTGTTCGTCGTTGGCGATGCGATTCACCATGCCGATGGCCTGGTTGATGACCATCCACGACGAGGGCTCGTCCAGGTTGGTGAGGCCGGTGGCCAGGGTCAGAAGGCCACCAAGGCTGGCCTTGCCGGTGAGCACGGCCGCCCAGGTGTCCGAGAACAAGACCGCACGCTCGAGCTCGTCCAGCTGGTCGAGTCCGCCGGCGATGCCTGCCAACTCGTGGTCGCCATAGGCGGTGCGGTAGAAACCCGAACCGCCGGCGTTCACGACGACCGTGCCACTGGTGGCCAGCGCTGCGCTGGTGGTCGACAGAACCTGCTTGGCGATCTGCGACGAGCCAATCTCACGCGAGAGCACCGGCACCTGCCACAGCGAACCAATGGCGCTCTTTTCCTGCGGGGGCAGGTAGGAGAAGGGGGACTGGGAAATCGTGCCGTTTTCCACCTTGATGATGGGGTGGCCACCCTGGAGAATCCAGGTGTCCATGATGGCACCGATGTCCTGGCCGCTGGCCTCGCTGAGCGCGGCCCACAGGTCCTTGGTCACCGTGTTGGCGTAAGAGTGACGCTTCAGGTAGATGCGCACACCATCGCGGAAGGTCTCGACGCCGAGGTACTGCTCGAGCATGCGCAGCACGGCCGAGCCCTTGATGTAGGTGAGGACGTCGAACATGGCGCGGCACTCGTCGGGCGCAATGACTTCGAACTCGATGGCGCGCGTGGAGTGCAGGCCGTCGACGTTGAACGCGTAGTCGCGAGCCGGGTTGAACTCCACCCAGGTCTTCCACTCGGGGCGGAAGTGGTCGGTGCAGATGCCTTCCATGAAGCTGGCGAAGGCTTCGTTTAGCCAAATGCCTTCCCACCATTCCATGGTGACGAGGTCGCCGAACCACATGTGCGCGATTTCGTGGTTGATCACGGCCGCCACGCGACGCACATCGGCGTGAGCGGCGGTCGCGGGGTCCACCAGCAATGCGGTCTCGCGGTAGGTCACGAGGCCCAAGTTCTCCATGGCGCCCGCGGCAAAGTCCGGGATGGCGATCATGTCGAGCTTGTCGCCTGGGTAGGGGATGTCGAAGTAGTCGCTGAAGAACTCGACGGCGTGAATGCCGGTCTCGAGCGCAATCTGCGTCAGGTGGCCCTTGCCGATGGGGTAGATGATGCGCAGGTCCGTGCCGCGCACCTTGGTGATGGCGGTCTCCTCGAAGGGGCCCACCACGAAGGCGACCAAGTAGGTCGACATCTTCATCGTGCGGTTAAAGACCACTTCCTTGGTGCCGTTGCCGAGGTCCGTGATGGACTTCTCCGACGCGTTGGAGTAGGCCGAGAGGTGGCTCGGCACCACGAGGGTGACCTCGTAGGTCGCCTTGTAGGCCGGGTCGTCCCAGCAGGGGAAGGCGCGACGAGCGTCATGCGACTCGAACTGAGTGGTGGCCAAGGTGTGCGTGACGCCCTGGTCGTCGGTGTAGGTCGAACGGTAAAAACCGTGCAACTGGTCGTTCAAGGTGCCGGTAAACGCGATGTCGATGGTGGCGGCACCCGTCGGTAGCGCCTGGTCGAAGGCGAAGGTCGCCGTCTGGAACTCCGCGTTGTAGGTGGGGGCGGCCGACGTGAAGCTCTGGCCCGCGACGGTGACGGTGGCGGCCTGAACCTCAAGTTCGAGGGCGTTTACCGAAAACGACGTGACGGATTCGTGAATGTCCGCGGTGATCGAGACGCGACCGTCGAAGGAGTACTTCTCGAGGTCGGGCGTCAAGCGCAACGCGTAATTCGACGGAACCACAGTCCGTGGGAGGCGGTAGGGATTGGTGCTCATAATTTTCCTTATCCGTTAGTGACCCGAGACGGCCCGATTAATTCTGATATCGCCACTCGTCGTCGAGAGCCTAATTGAGGACCACTGGGTTGGTTCTTCCCCGTCGCCCCCACCGTCAAGCGGGATTTTGTTGGTGATATCACCCGAGCGAGAATTAGCCGCGAGGTCAATATCAAGGCCCGTCCTGACACGTACGCCGATATCACCGCTCGTCGACGTGGCCGCGAAGTCGCCGCAGCCGTCGATACCGACATTGATGTCGCCCGAGGTCGTGACGAGCTGCGCTCGAGCCTCCACGGCGCGAACCACGATGTCACCAGAGCGTGACGAGACCTCGCAGTCGCCCACGGTGGCGTTCAGCCGCACGTCTCCCGATCGAGTCGTTGCCCGGATCGCGGCGACTCGTGGGGCGCTGTCCACCACGACATCGCCGCTCGTGGACGTCGCCACGAGTTCACCGAGGTCGCCGGCGACGCGAACGTCGCCCGACGTGGTCTCGAGGGTGAGTGCGCCCATCGACCCCGACAGGTCCACGTCACCAGAGACGGTGCGGGCCACCACCGACGAGTGCGCCGGAAGCATGATCTGCACGTCAACATCACTGCTGCCGGCGACGAAGGCGGCTTTGCGTCGTGGCGCCGGGAGGGACATAAAGGCCGCAATGAATCGCGGCTGGTGCTGGCCGGAGACGTGGAGCAAGGGCTGGTTCGGTGACTGGATGGTGAGACTTGCCGACGCGAGGTCGAAATTGACCTCGGCATCTTCCACCACCCACTGGTTGTTGATGCCGTAGGCCGTCAGGACGACCTCCACGGTCGGATGGTCGTGTGTCACCACGGTGAGCGATCCGCTGCTGAGTCCCACGGTGAGCGAGATCGGCGATGAACAGTCGAAGGACTCCCGGCGTTCGTGAGCGCTGCCGACGGTCTTTCCCATAATGCGAAGACGAGGTGTGGACATGTTTGCCTTTCTGTTACGCGCGGCCGCGGCCACGAACGCTGGTTCCCCGAGTGGGGCGACTGTCGGGAGTGGACACCGCGGCGTGCAGCGTGCGCACGATCCAGGTGTTGACCGATACCCCGGCCTGTTGTGCGGCGACCTCGACGGAGGTCTTCAGTTCGTCGCTCAAGCGCAGGGCAAAACGTGCCGTTTTGTCACCGACGAGTCCGTCGGTGACGGGAGCATCAATGAGGGGCTCGGTGGGCACGGGGGAGAAGTCCAACGAGTCCGCTGCCACCGTCACGGTGAGGTCGAGTTGGTGGTCGCGTCGTAGTTCGTCGGCCATGTCGCACACGACGTCAGAGATGACGGTGCGAATCGTGGGGGTGAGGGCCACGGCGAGTTGCGCCGTGAGACGGCGGGTGTCCTCATCGCCGAATTGGCCAAGCGCAATGACGGCGTCCGAGACCTGGCTGATGTAAGTAGATGTCAACATGATGCCGTCATGATATCAGTCTGATATCACTTGTCAAGTGCGACGAGTTTGCCCCGTCGACCGTCGTGACGCGGCGAGAGTCGTAGGCTGTTCCCCGAAACGAAAGGTCACCATGAGCTCTCCCCGTTACCGCAAGGCCGTTGCCGCCGCCGCTCTTCGCAACTTTGAACCGGTCGAGGTCTTGGAGCTCGTGGACCAGCTCGACCTGCGCGCCCAGCCCGGCCAGTCCCCGTTGGCGCTCATTCCTTTTCGCAGCCTGAAGCAAAAGCGCAATATCGACGCCTTTTTAGACACGGCACCGGCCGACGCCATCATCACCCTGCTCGAAGTTTTGGTGCACGAGGCCCTCGAAGAGGTGGTGGAGAAGTTGGGCGACCACGCCGAACGTCCCTCACTCGATCAGCTACGCGCCGCTGTTGACGAACTGGCCGACGACTTCACTCCGGCCTACCTTGCGGGCACCATGGCCGTGGCGATTGCCGGCGAATTCCCCGCCGCGCCGCACTGTCGCGACCTGCTCATCGAGCGCCCCGAATGGGGTCTCGCCGAGGCCGCCGCGTCGGCCTAACGCGTCAGCGTCTCGAGCAGATATCCCGGCACGTGCCACGCGCGCGTGACGTGGTAGCCGTCATGGCGGAGAGCGTCGGCCAGGGGGTTTCCCATTTGCGGCCAGTCATCGGCGCGCACATAGAGCACCGTGGGTGCGTGATGCAAGTGACTCACGATGCGCGTGGGGCTGTAGTTGCCCTCAATCTTTGAACCGCGCATCACGACCACCTGCGGGTCCGAGATGACGGGATAAAAGCCGGTGTTGTAGTCCGCCGAGAACCCGATGCGTAAGTTCGTCGCTTCGTAAAGGGCCCAGGGCCATCGAGCCGTGCCCTCAATCAGCACGGTGCCACCGGCACGCTGAAGTTGCTGGGCCGCCGCTGCCACGGGTCGCAGGTCACCGCCGGGGTAGGTGAAGTGATAGAGCACGCGGTCACCGAGGGAGAGAGCGCAAAACACGGCCAGTCCGCCGATGGCGGCGTAACGCCCGTAACGAGCGAGCTGCGTAATCCACCACTTAGCGCCCGCCGCCGCCAGCAACGCGAGCGCGGGGTGCAAGTAGGCGTCGGTGCGGCCCGTGCCCAACGGCGCCAGCGCCAAGGTCGAGGC
>CAISIU010000130.1 GCA_903885505.1 uncultured Actinomycetes bacterium
CACTGCGACTCCCACCGACGAGGACACGGACTGCACTGCGGACAAGAGGCCGGAGGCTGAGCCCACCGCGCGACCCGAGATGGCCGAGATGATGGTGTCAAAGAGGGCCGCGACCACGAGGCCGGTGCCGAAGCCCGAAACGACCATGCCGGCTACTAGCTGCAGCAAGTGGAAGTGGGTGATGTCACGAAGACCGATGAGCAGGAGAATCGCTCCGATGATCTGAAAGAGCGCGCCGAACTGCAGCACCTTGCGACCAAACTTCTCCGCCAACACGGCGCCACTGACCATGCCGCCAATGGCGGTGCCCACCGCGATGGGGATATTGCCGAGAGCGGCACCACTCGCGGAGTAACCCTGACCGATTTGCAGGAACAAGGTGATGACGAGATAGACGCCGGTAAAGCCCGCGAAGAAGAGGAAGAGCCCGCCGATACCAATGGTGTACGAGCGGTAGTCAAAGATGGACGGGTCGACCAAGGGTGAACGCGAGCCCTTCGCTACCGCGCGGTTACGCAGGTAGAAGGCGACGAAGCCCAGCGCGGCGCCGAGGAAGCTCAGCCAGGTCCACAGCGGCCACCCGGCTTGCTGGCCCTGAATAAGGGGCAGCACCAACAACGCCGCGGCGCCCGCGGCCAAGACCGCGCTGATGACGTCAATGGTGACACTGCGATCGCCGGCTTGTCGCGGCAACATACGCCAGGCCAACACGATGGTGACGACGCCAATGGGAATGTTCACGAGGAAGACGTCGCGCCAGCCGACATTAAAGAGGTTGGACTGGATAATGAATCCACCGACGATGGGTCCGAGAATGCCACCGAGGCCAAAGACCGGACCAAAGACGGCGAAGGCCTTGCCGAACTCGTCCGGCGGGAAGGCCTGGCGAATAAGACCAAATCCCTGCGGGAGCAGCATGGCGGCGGCCACGCCTTCGAGCAGACGGAAGAAAATCAGCCAGCCGTTGGTCGGCGCCACCGCACACAGCAGGGAGGTGGCGGTGAAGGTAATGATGCCGAAGAGGAACATGGGTCGACGGCCGTATCGGTCGCCGAGGCGGCCACCGACCACGAGGGAAGCGCCGAGGGCGAGGGCGTAGCCACCAATAATCCACTGCAGCTGCGAGGGAGTCGCGCCGAGGTCCTTCTGCAGCGAGGGGCCGGCCACGTTCACGATGGTCGAGTCGAGGAGGTCCATGATTTCCGCGGTCAACATGACGGCGAGGATCCACCAACGACGGGGATCGGCAACGGGAGTGTCAGAAACGGCTGAGGTCATCGCGCCAGCCTACGAAGTAGCCGTGAATCTCCGGTCGTTTCCAGATGAAATGTGGGTGATTCACCGCTGATATTTCCCCTTAAAACTGCGTCGTGCCGAAAACTCCGCGAGTCGCCAAAGTGAAGAACGGCCACGCCCCGAAAATCTGCGAGGCCTGCGGGCTGCCTTTCGAGTGGCGCGCCAAGTGGCGGAACAACTTCGAGAATGTGAAGTACTGCTCGACGGCCTGCTCCGCGCAGGCGGCGCGCGATCGACGGAGTGAGCCGTGAGCGAGACCTTCATCGTTCTCGGTGACCAGTTGTCACTAGCGGTCACACCGTGGCCCACCTTGTCACCCGACACCACCATTTTGATCATCGAGAGTGAGCAACTCATCTCACAGCCGCGTCACCTCACGAGGGTGGCGCTGTATCTGGCGGCCATGCGTCACTTCGCTCGCGAGGTCGCGGCGCGCGGTTTCACCGTGGACTATCGACGCGCGGCCTCATTCACGGCGGGGGTGCGCGAACATCAGGCCGCCTTCTCGCCCACTCGACTTGTCATGAACGCCCCGCGCGGCCGTCACGCCACTCAGCTGTTCGCCGGCCTTGGTGTGGAGATTTTGCCCGACCCCTTTTACCTCAGTGACGTGGAGGAGATTCGCTCGCGAAAAAAGCGACCGGCCACTCTCGAGAACTTCCAGCGCGAGCAACGTCAACGACTGAACATCCTCATGGACGGCGATCAACCCGTCGGTGGCCAGTGGAATTTTGACTTTGAGAACCGAGAACCTTTGCCACGTGACGGCGGCACCTGGCCGGAGCCCTGGTTCGCATCACTCAGCGAGGATGAGGTTTCGATAGTTGCCGAGCTGCGAGTTACTCACCCGGGTGATGATGC
>CAISIU010000131.1 GCA_903885505.1 uncultured Actinomycetes bacterium
CAGGTACTTGTTGGTGAAGTACGACGAGGCCGGCGACACACTGCTGGTGACACCGACACCCTTCAGCGCCGTCGCAATGGTGCTCCACTGCTTCGGCGTCTGCACGAAATATTGCCCCTGCGCATTGGTCAAGTAGGGAATGGTCAGCTTCCAGCCGAGTGCGTTGTACTGATTCGTGTATCCCGACTTTGGATACGCCTTGTCGAACAGCGTCGCGGCCTCGGCCGGGTGGGCCACGGCCCACTGCGTGCCTTGCTTCACGGCGGCCAAGAACTTGGTCACCTTGTCGGGGTTCTTCTTACCCCAGTCACCCAGCACCGCGTACACCCACACCGGGACATTGGGCGCGCCGACCGACGTGCCCATGATCATCTCGGGCTTCTGCGTCGTGACGTCGGCAAAGCCAGCCAATTCGTAGTTGGTGGTTGAGGTAGATACGTCAACCTTGCCGTTCAGAATCAACGGAATGTCATTGGTACCCGAGGTGATGGTGATGTCCTTGGTGGTGAGGCCCGCCTTGTGTAGGACGAAAGACAACATGGCTTCCGTCCAGGTGTCACCGTAGGAAAAGACGGTCTTACCCTTGAGCGTCGAGAGGCTGAGCGGGGTGCCGGGCTTGGTGAACAACGCCCAGTTGTTGCTCATGGAGTAGTTCGCCACCGAGACGAGGGGGATCTTGTTCGCCACCGCGACCGCCATGTCAGTGGTGGTCACAAAACCAATGTCACCGGCACCCTGTGACAGCTCGAGGGCCGTCGTCGAGGTGGTCGGCGGGAAGGCGACGTCGACCTTCAGACCCTGGTCAGCGAAGTACCCCTTGTTCTGCGCGACGACGAGGGGAATAAGGGCGAAGTCCGGGCCCGGAAAGTCGTAGACGAAGCGCACCGTGGTCGTCGACGAGCTGCTCGAACTGTTGTTGCCGAGGCTCAGGCCCACCACGCTTAACGCGCCGATGGTCAAGACACCGAGGGTGAGAAAGGGGATAAAACGACGCACGACACACTCCTTTGTTGACGTAACTCCGAGGCTACCGGAGCCGCCTCGGGTTCTTACGCCTTGCGACGCCGAGCCGTGGAGCGGCGCTGCCAGGGGGTCACGGCGTATTCAATAGCGGACACCACCACGAAGCAGGCAATACCAATGAGCGCCATCACGATGGTCGTGCCGTAGACCACTTGCGTCTGGAAATTTGTAGCGGCATCGTGCTGGTATTGAGCGAGGGTCGCCCCCCCACCGGTGGCCGCCTCGCCGATGATGGCACCGGTGACGGCATAGGTCGCCCCAATACGAAGACCGGAGAACAGCGGCGTCACGATTGCCGGCAATTCGATCAGGGCGAAGGTGCGCGAGGGCTTGGCCCCCAACACGGTGGCCAGCTGGTGATAATCGCGATCCACGTGCGCGAGACCATCGACGACCGCCACGGTGACGGGAAAGAACACAATCCACGCCACGACCAAAATCTTGGGCGTCATTGAAAAGGCGAAAATCAATACGAGCGGTGGTGCCAGGGCGATCACCGGGATGGCCTGCGAGAACACCAGTAAGGGATACAGCATCTTGTTGATGATGGACACCTTGGCCATGGCGAGGGCGAGGAGAAAGCCCACGCTCGCACCCGCGAGAAAACCGTAGACCGTTTCGCAAATCGTGGTCCACGTCAGGGGCCAAATTTGTGACCACTTAGAAAAGATGGCCGAGATAGCGGCGGCCGGTCGTGGCGCGATGTAGGGCTGCACGTGACCGAACACGATGATGGCCTGCCACACCGCGATGACGATGGCGAGACCCAACAGGGGGAAAACGATTTGCTGAATCAGTTTCTTCATCGCGAGGCCTCGGGGTGAAGAAGTGACAAGACCTCAGCCTTCAGGCGCATGAAGTCCGGTGAGGTCAACGTATCCAGCGTGCGCGGACGTCCATAAGTCACCGAGAGGTCCGCCACGATGCGACCGGGTCGCGGCGACATGACCACGACTCGATCGGCCAAGAACAATGCCTCGTCGACGTCGTGCGTCACGAAGAGAACGGTTCGCTGAGCGGATTCCCAGACGTCCAATAGCCAGCGCTGCATCTCGAAGCGAGTTTGGGCATCGAGCGCGCCAAAGGGCTCATCGAGCAGGAGCAGCGATTGATTGGTCGCGAGGGTGCGCATGAAGGCCACCCGCTGGCGCATACCACCCGAGAGTGCGTGCGGGTAGTGGTTCAAGAAGTCACCCAGCCCGTATCGGGTGGCCATCTCACGGGCGGCCACGCGGTCCATCGGCGTGGCCCCACGGGTGAGGTGAGCGGCCAACAAGATGTTGTCCTCGACGCTGCGCCAGGGCACGAGCAAATCCTTTTGCAACATGTAACCGACGTGCCCGGTGCGACCCGCAATGTCGACGCCCTTCAGCGTCACGCTGCCCTCGTCGGCGGACTGAAGTCCGGCCACC
>CAISIU010000132.1 GCA_903885505.1 uncultured Actinomycetes bacterium
CAAGCAGGCCGACGCCGCCCTGGCCGAAGCCACCTTGATTCTGTTGGTGGTCGACACGGCCACGGGAGCCACCGACGAAGATGTCGCCGCAGCACGATGGGCCCTCAAGTCCGGTCGTCCGATCATGCTCATCGCCAACAAAGTCGATGACATTGCCCACGAAGCCAATATTTGGGAATTCATCAATTTGGGCTTGGGCGAACCGTTCGCGGTGAGTGCTTTACACGGACGCGGTGCGGGTGACCTTCTCGACAAGATTGTTGATTTTCTCGACTCGCACCATGTCACGCCTAAGGACGAGGCCGGCGACGACATTCTTGAAGACGACGATGACGGCGTCTTGCGTGTTGCTCTCATTGGCCGACCGAATGTGGGTAAGTCCACCCTGTTTAATCGCCTCATCGGCGAAGAGCGCTCTGTCGTTCACGACATGCCGGGCACCACCCGCGATGCGATTGACACCGTCATCGAGACCGAGCACGGCCCGATTCGCTTTATTGACACTGCCGGTATGAGAAAGAAAGCTCGTACCGAACGTGGCCTCGAGACGTATTCGGTGCTCCGAGCACTTGACGCTCTCGACCGTGCCGACATCGCCGTCCTAGTCATTGACGCCACCGAAGGTGCCAGCGGACAAGACCAGCGCCTCGCGGAACGCATTACGGCCGCGGGCTGCCCCTCGGTGGTCGTTCTCAACAAGTGGGAACTTCTCGACGCGGAGGCCAGAGAACGGTCGCTCGCGACCGTGGGCGATCGCTTGTCGTTTCTGGGTGACGCACCCGTCTTGAAAACGTCGGCTCTCACTGGCAAGGGTGTGCACCGCCTCCTGCCCGCCATTATCGACTCTGCTGACGATTACACCAAGCGAATTTCCACCGGTCGACTCAATCGCGCCATCCGCGATCTCCAAATGCGTCATCCCTCGCCCACGGGTCGAATTCGTTACGCGGTGCAAGGCGCTACCGAGCCCCCGACCTTCACCCTGTTCTGCTCGGGCAAATTGCCCCAGACCTACTTGCGTTATGTGGAGCGCTCGCTTCGTGAAGCATTCGATTTGGGCTCTACACCGCTTCGAATTCGAGTCCGAGTCGATTGATGTCCCAATGGTGCGAACGCTGCGAACGAGCGGAGGAGTCCGACACCTGCGAAGTGTGTGGAGAACATCTCATCTCCGAACAGCAGCCTTCACTGCCGTGGACGTGGAAATTCATGATTGCGTCGACAATCGTCTACGTCATCTGGCGCATCTACCAACTCATCTCGTGGTTACTTCGATAAGGGGCTGACATGGCTGTCTACGCATTGGGGGACCGAGTCCCCAACATCCACCCGGATGCATACATCCACCCGGATGCGACCGTGATCGGTGATGTACGAATCGGGGCCGGTTCGACGGTGTGGCCATCAGCGGTTTTGCGCGGCGATTACGGCACCATCATCGTGGGTGAACGGACTTCCATCCAAGACGGCACGGTGGTGCACGCCGTGTCTGCGTTTCCCACGGTGGTGGGTAACGATGTCGTGGTGGGGCACTTGGCACATCTCGAAGGCTGTGTCATCTCCGATGGCGCTCTAGTGGGCAGCGGTTCCATTGTTCTGCATCATGCGGAGGTTCACCGCGGCGCCACGGTCGCGGCGGGCGCCGTCGTGCGCAATCGAATGGTTGTTCCAGAAGGCGCCCTCGCCGTCGGGGTGCCAGCCGTTATCAAGGCCGACGCGTCCGATGCCGCCTCCATCGCCGCCGGATCGGCGCTCTATGTCGCTAACGGACAGCGCTACGCGACCGAGCTGCGCCGACTCGACTAAGAATCAAAGCCAAGTCCGAGCGCGTCCAATAAGCGCAACCAGAGATTGCGGCGTCCCTGGCGACGGTCAGCGCGTGCGATCGACCACTGCGTGAGGCGAATGAACAGCCAACGGAAGGGCTCTGGCGGAAAGGGGAGAGGGCGGCGGCGCACCATCTTGAGCCTGGTTCTCTCCGTGTCGTCGCCCGCGAGGAGGTCGAGCATAACCTGGGCTCCAAATCGCGTAGAGGCCACGCCGAGGCCGGTGTAGCCCATCACGTAGGCGACTTTGCCACGGTGCGACGTTCCCCAAAAAGGAGCGAATCGACTGCACGTGTCAATGGCCCCGGCCCACGCGTGAGTGAAACGAATCCCTCGTAGTTGGGGGAAGGTCTCGAGGAATTGGGCCGCAAGTCGCGCCGAGGTCTCGGGACGTCGTTCGTATTCTTCGCGAACCTTGCCGCGAAAGCGATAGACCGCGTCGTAGCCGCCCCAGAGAATCGAGTTATCCGCCGTCAAACGGTAGTAATGAAATTGGTTACCCGCATCCGACAGGCCTTCACGTCCTGCCCACCCGATGGCTGCCATTTGCTCCGGCGACAAGGGCTCGGTGGCCAACACGTAGTCGTATACCGGCACCACGTATTTACGCGCACGTCGAATAAGCGATGGATACACATTGGTCGCCAGAGCGACGCGCGGCGCCGTCACCGCGCCATAGGGAGTGTGCACCCGAACCGAGTCCTCAACGTCTTCGAGGTACTCCACGGGGGAGTGTTCGAAAATTCGAACGCCGAGACTGAGACAGGCTTTTTCTAATCCCCAGACCAATCGAGCGGGATCTACCAGCGCTGTTCCATCGTGGTCATACAAGGCACCCAAATACGTCGGCGAGTTCACTCGCGCCCGCGTTTCGGTCTCGTCCAGAATCTCAACGGGGTCGCCCGCATTGTTGCGAAGTCGAGCCGCCTCAATCAACTCGGTGAGTTGCCATGGCTCTGTCGCCACGGAGAGTTCTCCCGTGCGCTCCCATCCACACTCGATGCCATATCGGGCAATTGCCTCCTCGATGGCGTCGAGATTCTCGACACCCAAACGCAAGATGGTGGAAATCTCATCGGGGTAGCGACGCAGGCCATTCATGTATCCGTGCGTCAGGCTGGCGGAGCAAAAGCCACCATTCCGACCCGACGCGCCGTAGCCCGTCTCGTGTTGCTCGAGAATGACGACGTCGCGATCAGGGTCGGCTTCCTTCGCCAGAAGTGCCGTCCACAGGCCCGTAAACCCCGCACCGACGATGCAGAGATCGGCGCCATCATCCCCAATGAGGGCAGGATGAGGGTCGGGCTCCAGGGGGTCAGAGTCAATCCACCAGGTTTCGGGAAGTGCTTCGGCAAGATGCCGCAATACGAAGGGATCTCGGGAATCCATTATGACGGCGCTAAGCCCTCACCCACCTTCGTTGTTGACCTGCGTTCCACACTACCGAGTGGGAACCCCCTAAACGAAACATGCGATTACCCGCTTGTCGCAGGTAATCGCATGTCCTCACATGGTCGGGCTAGCGGGATTTGAACCCACGACCTCTTGACCCCCAGTCAAGCGCGCTAACCAAGCTGCGCCATAGCCCGTGTGGCTCTCTATCCTAGCCACCCGCCGCGGCCGTGACGATTTCGACGGCATCACCCTCGATGAGGTGGTGCTCATCCCATTGTGTTGCCCGAACCACCATTCCATTCACCGCAATGGCAATTCCCGGCCGGCGAACCAATCGTTCGTCGGCGAGATCGCCCAATGTTGTTGACGAAGTCACCCATGGCGCTCCATTAACCATGATGTTCATGCCAGAAACTCCCGAACGCGTCGAGACGACAAGGGCGCCATGAGGATGCCATGGCGGTAATGGCCCGCCAGCTGCAGGTAACGACCGTGAGCACTCACGCGACTGTTGAGAGTGTTTGAGGTGGCAGTCGGACGAAGACCGGTGCGCACCTCGCGAAAAGGCAACTGTCGAAGCTCAGGAAATGTCTCGATGGCGTCGCTGAGCATGACCTGCACTTCTCCCGCCTCCGCGACATTAAGCGACGTCTCAACCGACGTGGCACCGATGACAATTTCGCCCGAGCGTCGCCAGATGACGTAGAGGGGGCGCCCGTGACGCAGGACTCGAGCCACCTGCGGCTCATTTCGCGCGGGGCCATCGAGAACAACGAGTGACCCTCGTACGGGACGAATAAGGAGCGAGTCGTCAGCCACCACGGAGGACGCACCGGTAGCAATAAGGCCAAGGTCACCGGATATCGATTCGGCACCGTCACGAGCGACAACCACCGAATCGTCAGTTTCGGTCACGCGCGAGACGACACCATCGACGAACACCACTCCGAGGTCAAGCAATTGCTCACGTACGTGGCGAACCAGTTCGCGTGGCTCGGTCAGGGCCTCGAGAGGGCCCTGGAGGCCCTGTGCGGACTCGACAAGCTCGAGCCCCGCGTCACGGGCCCACCGCGCAATTTCCTGACGATCTCCGAAAGTCGCGGGGACGAACTTCGTGGGGACGAATTCAAAGAGTTCATCGGGTACCTGTAGGCCACGGCGCCACGAATCCCACAGTGACAGGGCTTCCACCATCTGGGCTCCGAGCTCTCCATCGCCCACGATGGCCTCGCTGTAGGGAGCCAACATTCCGGCGGCCGCGTATGTCGCGCGCGAGGGCCGAGCATCATCAATGACGGTGACCGACATCCCAAGATCGCGAGCCGCGGCGGCGGCGGACAGGCCGGTAATTCCAGCTCCCACAACGACAATGCGCTTTCCAATTTCACTCACGACATCAGGTTAGAAGCCCGTGGGCATAGTTACACTTGCCATGACACAAAGGGGTAGTCATGCAGAGCACGATGCAAGAAGGGCCGTTGCTGATTAGCAACATGCTTCGACACGGTCAATGGCTGTACGCCGACAAGAAGGTATTCACCGTCGGCCCGGAGGCCACTTCTGAGGCGACTTTTGGCCAAGTGGCCGCTCGAGCTGAGCAGTTGGCCCACGCCCTGCAACGTCTCGGAATGAAGCCCGGCGACCGTGTTGCCACCTTCATGTGGAACAACCAGCGTCACCTCGAGGCCTACCTCGCCATTCCGTCAATGGGCTGCGTCATTCACACCCTAAATATTCGGTTGTTCCCCGAACAGCTGTCGTACATCATTAATCACGCCAGCGACCGCGTCATCATCGTGGATGCCACACTGGCGCCGTTGCTAGCGAAGGTGCGCCATGAGATTCCTCACGTCGAGCACATCATTGTGGCCGGCGACGGCGACACCAGCGCCCTCGGCGACGTGCTGTCTTACGAGGAATTGATTGCCGCCGAGCCCACCGGTTTCGATTGGCCCCTCGTCGACGAGACTTCCGCCGCAGCCATGTGTTACACCAGCGGCACCACGGGAAATCCCAAAGGTGTCGTCTACTCGCACCGCTCTACCTGGCTGCACTCGATGGCATCCACCACGGTCAACACCATTGGCCTCGGAGAGCGAGACCGCGTTCTACTCATCGTGCCTATGTTCCACGTGAACGCGTGGGGAGTGGGCTACACCGCCTTCTTCGCCGGTTGCGAATTGATCATGCCTCAGATGCTCTTGCAGGGTGAGCCCCTGGTGGAGATGATTCGCTCCCTTCGTCCCACCATCTCGCTCGGCGTTCCCACCATTTGGAATGACGTGTTGCGAGCAGCGGCGGCTGACCCACAGGCGGACTTCAGTTCGCTTCGAGGCATCCTCGCTGGCGGTTCGGCCGTCCCGCGCACCATGATTGAAGCCTTCCGTGATCGCCACCACGTTGACGTCATTCAGGGATGGGGCATGACCGAAACCAGTCCCTTGGCGGCGGTGTCCGTCCCTCCCGTAGGAACGCCCCGCGATGAAGAGATCGACTTCCGCGTGAAGTCAGGGCGCATGGTGGCCGGCGTCCAAATCCGCATTATGGATCCCGATGGGCATGAGCTTCCCAAGGACGGCGTTGCCGTCGGGGAGTTCGAAATTGCTGGCCCCTGGATCACCGCCTCGTACTTTGGTGACGACGACCCGTCAAAGTTCCGCGATGGCTGGCTGCGCACGGGAGATGTGGGCACCCTTGACCCTCAGGGCTTCATGACTATTTCCGATCGCACGAAGGATGTCATCAAGTCCGGTGGTGAATGGATTAGTTCGGTGGAGCTCGAAAATGCCGTGATGGCCCACCCCGCGGTTTTTGAAGCCGCCGTCGTGGCGGTTCCCGATCCGCGGTGGGAAGAGCGACCGTTGTGCTGCGTGGTACTACGTCCCAACATGACCGCCACCGCGAGCGAACTTCGCGACTTTCTCGCCGAGCGAGTGGTGAAGTGGTGGCTACCCGAGCGCTGGGCATTTATTGACTCGGTGCCAAAGACGTCAGTCGGCAAGTTCGACAAGAAGGTTCTCCGTAACCAGTATGGAAACGGTCATCTGGCCGTGGAGACCCTCTAAAGATGTCGAGCGAAGCGATTGATCGATTGATTTCGACACTCGACAGCGCGGGCGAAGAAATTGCCGACTTGGCGTATCTCGCCGTCCGGGACCAGATCCACGGCAGCGACGATGCAAAGAATCGAGAGAAGAAGTTGATGAGCGCTCGTCGCGCCGTGGTGAAAGCTGCCGACGCCTTGAGGAGCCTCTAGTCGGCGTCGACGTTTATCACGTCGATTAGTGCGCGGAGTGCACTGAAGTCGAGTCGATTGAAGTCGCACACGAGGCGTGGCAGATCCACGCAATCGGCTTCGGATTTCTCGGGGGCCAGGGGGCCGCTGACCTCGAAGGTACCCGTGGCACACATGGACGCAAAGTCGGAACGAACCCTGTGCAGCGTCGCATCGGAGAGTGGGTAACGGTGACGGATAACCAGTCGGTTGCCCACGTAGCGGATGGAGTGGAAGTTTTTGTAAAACTGACCGATTTCGCGCACCACGTCGTCTGGCGACGTGACCACTCGGTAAAACTGTTCGGCCCCCGGCGACACGTAGCGAGCCTCCATCAGGCTGTGAGCCATGAATCTTTCCCACGCCGTCCAATAATCACCGTCGGGGGTGTCCACCAATATCACGGGTGCCGGTTCCGCCTTGCCGTTTTGCAAGAGGGTCAATAACTCAAATAGCTCGTCTTGGGTTCCCCAACCACCCGGAAACACCACGAAGGCGGCGGACTCCTTGGTGAGCATGACCTTACGCGTGAAGAAATAGCGCATTTCCACGAGCTTGACGTCACCCGCAATGATGCTGTTCGCGCCTTGCTCGTGGGGGAGGCGAATGTTGACTCCGAAGGATCGCTCTCGCCCCGCTCCGGCCATTGCAGCTTCCATGATGCCGGGTCCCGCACCCGTGACAACCATCCACCCCAGATTGGCCATGGCTCGACCCACGTCATGCGCCAGAGCGAAGAGGGAGCTGTCGGGCGCGGTGCGGGCAGAGCCAAAAATCGTGACCTTGGGAATGTGGCGATAGGGGGCGAAGGCATCAAATGCCGATACCAGTTCAGCCAGGGAGGCTTCGGCAATCTTGAGATCCAAGGTGTTGGGGTCGTCCTCGGCCAGTTCCACTGCATGCCCAAGGAGTCGGCGCAAAAGGTCTTCGCGTTGTCGTGACTGAGGGCGAACCTCGTTTATCGAGGCAATGATTTCCTCAATCTGCGGATTCGTCATTACTTTCGGCCGTAGAGAGTGGTGCGCTGGACCAGGGGGCGCCCCAGGGGCGCCACCATGTCGCGAAGGGCATCCGCATCCATTTCCTGACCGTGGATAGCGCCGGCCGCCCTCGAAATGTTCTCCTCCATCAGCGTTCCGCCAATGTCGTTCGCACCCGCTTGTAATACTCGGCGAGAGCCTTCCTGGCCGATTTTCACCCAACTCACCTGAATGTTGTCGATGGCACCGGCGTAGAAGAGACGACCGATGGAGTGCATCAGCACCGTCTCTCGGAAAGTGGGACCGCGCCTCGACAATCCTCTGACGAACATGGGCGTCGCCATGTGTACGTAGGGGAGTGGCACAAACTCCGTGAAGCCACCCGTCTCGAGCTGAAGCTCACGAGTGCGGATGAGGTGTCGCGCCCACATCTCCGGGCCCTCCACAGAACCGAACATGATGGTGACGTTCGAATTCAGACCCACTGAGTGTGCAGCTCGGTGAACGTCGAGCCACTCACTGGTCGACAACTTGTCAGGACAGATGATCTTGCGAATATCGTCATCCAAAATCTCCGCCGCCGTTCCCGGCAGAGTTCGCAGGCCGGCCGCCTTCAGCGTCAAAAGGTAGGACTCAAGGTCCATGTCTGAACGACGCGCTCCCTCGAATACCTCCAGGGCGCTGAAGGCGTGGATATGCATTTCCGGGACGGCATCGTGAACTGTCTTGACGACGTCGATGTAATAGTCACCGTCGAACTTGGGGTGGATGCCACCTTGAAGGCACACTTCCGTAGCCCCCGCCGCCGCGGCCTCGACAACGCGCTCGGCGACTTGCTCCAGAGTCAACAAGTAGGGGTCGCCGCGAAGATTGAGCGAGAGCGGGCCCTTGGAGAATGCGCAGAAACGGCATTTGAAGGTGCACACGTTCGTGTAATTGATATTGCGGTTGACCACGTAGGTGATGTCGTCACCGGACCGTTGCCGACGAACCTCGTCCGCGAATTCCGTGATCACGGCCAGATCGGAGCCGCGAGCACTAAACAGGGTGGCAATATCGGATTCGGACCAGTCGGGCGTGACGGTCCACTCGTCAATAAGCCGTGTGATGGCGGTCGGAGCTGTCGGTCGTGGCAAGTTCCACACCGGGGGGGCGATGTCGCCACCGGAAGCCCAGTTATCTTCACGGCCGCGCATTTCGGCATTCGCAAGTTCGCGAACCGCGCGATGAAGGTCGGGGTGCACCCAGCGGCCGAGTTCACGGGCAAACTCGGGGTAAATCGTCAATCGGGGCGCCAAATTCAGGCCCGCCTCGTGCACCGCGAGGCTCAAAGTGTCAATGGCGGGCCATGCCCGCTCGGGGTTGACGTGATCGACGGTGACCGGAGAAATCCCACCGAAGTCGTCGATGCCGAACGCGAGCAATTCACCCGGAGCATCAGAGAGGTTGGGCGGCGCCTGCAGGTGGATGTCGGGCGGCAAAACGAGGCGCGCCGCCGCAATCGTCCACCGGAACTCTTCGTCGTCGGCAGCCGGAAAGTTGGCCATCAAGGTGCGCGGCTTAGGCAAGAAATTCTGGACGATGACTTCCTGAATGTGCCCGTAGCGACGATGCATCTCGGCAATTGCCTCGAGGGTGTCCAGGCGATCTTGTCTCGTCTCGCCAATGCCCACCAGCAGGCCCGTGGTGAAGGCGATGTTGGCCTCACCCGCCGCACGCAGGGTTTCGAGACGCCGTGCCGGAGCCTTGTCAGGGGCGAGGCGATGCGCCTCGAGATTGGCGGTCGTCTCGACCATCATGCCCTGGGAGGCGGACACTTCGCGAAGTTGTTCCAACTCGTAGGGGAACAGCGCTCCGGCGTTGGCGTGCGGGAGCAGACCGGTGGCGTTCACAATGGCGCGCCCGACCTCGGCGACGTAATCCACGGTGCTGCGATAACCGCGCGCCGCCAGCCATTTAGCTGCTTCGTCGTAACGCAGTTCTGGCCGCTCACCGAGCGTCAATAGCGCTTCGGTCACTCCCGCCTCGGCTCCCCGACGGGCAACCTCGAGAACCTCATCGATATCCATATAAGGAGAGGGGAGGTGCGCGGGTGCCTGAGCGAAGGTGCAATAGCCACAGCGATCGCGACAGAGCTTGGTGACCGGAATGAATACCTTGGGCGAATACGTGACGACGGAACCGAATTGATCGCGGGCCATCGCGTACGCATCGCCCGCGAGGTCGCGTGACGACGCGCGCAGTAGCGAATCAACCGAAAGGAGCGTCACCATGCCATCGTACGGCTCAACCCAGCTGCGACACGACGTCGCTCACACGGGCAACCTCTAACGACACCGCCGTTGCGCCTTGGGAACGAAGTGCCATCAGGTCTCCGTCCGCCTGAGCGGCAATCAGATCGTGAAAGCTGTAGCTGCGCCCCGAGATTCGTCGCGGCGCCACCTGGGGCGTCACGCGAACTTGCAAGTGGGCGATGGGCTGAGGACCGCCCTTGAGCAATTGGCCCGTGGAGTGAAGGAATCGTGGACCAATTCCCGCGATGACCGGCGAGCTGGTGAGATTTTCGATTGCCGAACGGAGGGCCACCACTTCCGCGGCGCACGAATTGGGCCCGAAAACCTCGATGGCGACCGCTGCCGCAGAGTCCAAGCCCGTGAGGAATTCGCTCAGGTTTCCTGCACCTGGTCGAGGCGCCGTTCCGGACAGAAATGTCAATGTGTTCGCCTTGGCGCCTTCAACATTCGGTTGGTTGAAGGGGTCAACGCCCAAGGCCCAGCATTGACCTACCACGCGCATGTGGGTCGACACAATGTCGCTGACAGTCACAATGCCTGCGGACGAACCCACGACGGGTAGCAGGCCCTTGCCGTCTTTGCCGGTGGATTCAGCTACCAATTGCTCTTCCCACAGAGCGAAGAAGTTATCCAAGGGATCGCCGGGTAAGGCGTAGGTGGAGGCCGATGAATCGTTTACGCCCTGGAGAAAAGCGGAGGCGAGTTGCGATGCCGATGGGCGCTCAATCTCGAAGAGCGAAGGACTGGCGCCCGCCAGAATCGCCGGGACAACTCCAAACGCGGACGTGGCACTAAAGCGACCACCCGTGCGAGGGTTCCCCAGGAATACGCGTGCACCAATGCTTCGAGCAAATTGCTCGAGCCCGGTCCCCGGATCAGTGATCACGATGACGTCGGCAGGATCGAGTCCCCGCGCCAGCGCGTCGGCGAGGGCGCAAATTGTCTCGATCGTGCTACCTGACTTTGACGACACGATGAACGTTGACGCCGTGGGGTCCACACTGTCGATGGTGTCGGGATGCGAGCTATCCAGAACGGTCAAATGGAGACCCGCGAGACGAGAGACCATGGCCCCCGTAGAGCTAGACCCACCCATACCCACGAGCACGAGGGGGTGCCGGAGAGCCTCACGGACCTTTGAAGCTTGACGGATGATTGGATCGAGCGCCCAGGGGTCATCCATCCATCCCGTACGAGACGTAGGGTCTCCCGCGATGACCGACCAGTCGCCGGCAGACACAAGCTCGGCAGCGAGAGAAGCGTCCACAATCGACATGTGGCTACTTCAGATGCGACGCGACCGTCGCCAGCAGTTCCTCGTAGGACGTGACGAAGGCGCTCACGCCATCACGCTCGAGGGTGTCGGTGATGTCGGAAAGATTGATTCCCGCCGCGGGCAATTCCTCGAGAACTCGCGCCACGGTGGCGATGTGTTCGGGCCCCAAGACGCTGAGACCGGGGTCACCCTTCTCCCGAGCGATATCCAAGGTGGCATCCGGAACCGTATTGACGGTGGACGAGATGGCGATGGAGTCGACGTAGAGCAGGGCGGGGAAGTTCGCGTTCTTGGTGGACGTTGATGCCCACAAAGGGCGCTGGACTTGGGCGCCTTGCGCAAGCAACTGCGTCACCTCGGCCGCTTGAGCCCATTGAACGAACAACTGATACGCGGCCGCCACCTGAGCGATCGCGCTCTTCCCGAGCAAGGGATGCTCTTCGCCCAATTTCGCATCGATGGCCGCATCGACTCTCGAGACGAAAAAGGATGCGACCGACGCGATGTCGCCGACGGAACGTCCCTGCGCGAGGGCGGCGGAGATGCCCGCCGTGTACGCCGCCAACACTTGCTGGTAACGCTCAAGGGAGAAAATCAAGGTCACGTTGACGTTGATGCCCTCGGCCAATACCGCGCTGATTGCGGGCAGACCGGCAGCCGTGGCGGGAATCTTGATCATCAAGTTCGGGCGATCCACGCTCTTCCATAAGCGAATAGCGGCGGCGACGGTGCCATCGGTGTCATGAGCGAGGCGAGGTGACACCTCGAGCGATACGTAACCGTCTCGGTACGGGCGTACACCGCGCGCGAACTCGTCACTGCTGCTGTCGTAGACCGAGCGAAGGACGTCGCAGGCACGCTGGACATCGACCACCGCCAGGATTTCGAACGCCTCTTCGGCATCGTTCGTGGCGAGGGCCGCAATGGCGTCGTTGTAGACGTCACTCGCCGTCAGAGCCTTGGCGAAAATGGCCGGGTTACTCGTCACGCCGCGGACGCCGTCGGCGACGTAGGTCGCCAAAGTGCCGTCATCGAGCCAGTCGCGGCGAATGTTGTCGAGCCAAATGCTCTGCTCGGCGTCATTCCAGTAACGGTGCAAGTTGCTCATCGCACACCTTCCAGATTCTCGACGGTATCTGCGACCGCCTGAGGAGTGATGTTGAAGTAGTCGAAGATAAACGAAGCGGGGGCACTCATCCCAAAAGTGTCAATACCCATGGGCGTGTCCACATACTTGTACCAGCCGAGAGTTGATCCCGCTTCGATGGAAAGGGAGGGCAAGTCGCGCCGCAAGACCGACTCGCGGTAGTCACGGGACTGTTCGTCAAAGCACGTCCAGCAGGGGAGCGCCACCACGCGAACCTCCACACCGCGCTGCGCCAGAAGATCCGCCGCGGCGAGCGCGACGGACACCTCGCTGCCGGTCGCAGCGATGGAGGCAACCGCGTTTTCGCGTTCGCGCGCGACGTAACCGCCCTTGTGGAATCCTTGGCGAGATGCCTGCGCCGCGTCACCGGACAGAACGGGCAGATCCTGTCGGGACAAGATCAACGAGATGGGAAAATCGTTGTCGCCGGTCAGCGCCTGGCGGGCGCAGTCGATGGCCTCATTCGCGTCGCTGGGGCGAACCACGTGAAGTCCCGGCATCGCACGCAGGCTCATCAGGTGTTCAATGGGCTGGTGAGTCGGTCCGTCTTCGCCGACACCAATGGAGTCGTGGGTAAAGACGAAGACCGCGGGCGCTTCGCTAAGTGCCGCGAGCCGGATCGCGGGGCGCACGTAATCGCTGAAAACGAAGAAGGTGCTGCCGATGGCGCGCACGCCACCGTGCAGGGACATGCCGACGAGCGCCGCACCCATGGCAAATTCCCGAATGCCGTAGAAGACTTGACGACCATCGGGGTGAGCTGCCCCCATGGCCGCGGCGCCCTTCAAGAGCACTCCCGTATTTTCCGTCAGGTCCGCAGATCCGGCAATAAGGCCGGGGCTCTGAGAGACCGCATCATCCATGACCTTTTGCATGGCCTTGCGGGTCGCGACCGACGTACCCTCGTCGTAGTACTGGGGCGACTCACTGACGTGCACCCCACCGGTCTCGAGTTGCGCGAGAAATTGTCGTCCGCGTTCTCCGGCCGCCTGAACTCGGGCGTTCCATGCGTGCAAATCTGATTCACGCGAATGCAGATACTCGCGGGCGTCATTCGGCAAAGTGTCGTCGAAGACAAGGCTCGCCTCGGGGTCACGGCCCAACAAGGACTTCACTCCCTTCACCGACTCTGCCGAGAAGGGCGATCCGTGCGCCTCACGAGTGTCCATCATGAGCTTCGAGGGATAACCGATGTGAGAGCGGACAATGATCAACGTGGGTGCCGATGACGTCGTTGATTGGCGAAGGACTTGCTCCATGGCGTCGACGTTGTGCGCGTTTTCTCCCGCTTCAATGACGTTCCATCCATAGCTGGCGAAACGTTGCGCGACATCACCATGCCCGGAAATTTCCGTCGTTCCATCAATGGTGATGTGGTTGTCGTCGTAGATGACCGTGAGTCGATCGAGGCCCAAATGGCCGGCCAAAGCCGCCGCTTCGTGGCTAATGCCCTCCTGCAAACAACCATCACCGGCGATGACCCACGTGCGGTGGTTGACCAGATCTTCCCCGTACGTCGTGCGCAGGAGACGTTCCGCCATCGCCATGCCGACACCATTAGCGAAACCTTGGCCCAGCGGGCCAGTCGTGACCTCAACTGTCTCGGTGACCCCTACCTCCGGGTGTCCGGGAGTGCGGCTGTGTGGTTGGCGAAACGCGCGCAAATCGTCTTCGGACACGTCATATCCGAATGCGTGCGCCAATCCGTATTGGAGCAGTGATGCGTGGCCACACGAGAGAATGAAACGATCGCGGTCAGCCCACGTGGGGTCCGACGGGTCGTGGCGTAGCACCCGCGAGAACAGGGCGACACCTAGCGGTGCCAAGGCCATAGCGGTTCCCGTGTGTCCCGACTTGGCGGCAATAGGTGCATCCATCGCGAGGGTCACAATTTCGTAGATGGCACGCAACTCGAGGGGAGTGGCACCGGGGTAGAGCTCGTTTGTCATCGTTGTCGAGGGTAGTAGAGCCAACCCGTCAAATCTCGCATCGCTAAGGTGGCGATGTGGCCCTACAAGTACCTCCGGCGTGTGATCTCACTTTGGGTCTCGTGTGCGTCGACAAGAGCACTCCTGGTCGCACCGTCTGGACAATGACAGCTGACGAGAGGTTTGCCAACCCTGCGGGAATTATGCAGGGAGGCTTTCTCTCGGCGTGCGCCGACTCTGCCATGGGGGCCTCAGCGGTCACCTCTCTCGAAGGTCGTCGCGCTTCGGTGAGTAACGCGGAGATGAAGGTGACTTTTCTGCGTCCCGTCACCACCGGCAGCCGCCTTACCTGCACCGCCACGGTGCTCTCGGCGGGCCGTAGCGTGATTTTCGTGTCGGCCTCCATCGTCGATGATCAGGACCGAGAGGTCGCACGCGCGAGCAGTTCCTATGTTGTCCGAGAACGACATCATTAGGCTGTGCCTATGAGTTCTCTCACCGACCGCTTCGCCGAACTTGTTCGTGGCGCCACGGTTCAAGGTCAACTGGACCGGATCAAGGACCTCTTCGTCAAGTACATCACCGACGAAACCATCGTTCCGCTGAAGCGCGTCGCTCGATTCACCCTCTGGGGATTTCTTGGCTCATTCTTCGTCGGACTGGGAGAACTTCTCTGCCTCTTCGGTTTCCTGCGGTACTTGCAAACCCTGTCATGGTGCCACGGACATTTGTCGTGGGTGCCGTATGCGCTCAGCACCGTGGCTCTTCTCATTGCGATTGCATTGACTGCGTGGCGAGTGGTGGCCAGTGACGACGTCAGTCGCCGGAGGAAATAGTGGCGCGCCCGGACAGTCGCAGGGAATTGGAAGCCGCCGTGCGCGATTTCGTCGGCGATTCCCTCAGCCCCGTCGAGACGGATTCACAGAGCCGCGAGCGGGCGATGGCGGTTGTCGGAATTCTGACCGCCTACCTCGTGGGCCGGGTGCAGGGCCGTCGTTCGTCGCGCCGCCGACAGCGGCGTCGTCGGCGCGCATGAAATTGCGATCTCTCGCCACGGGTCTGATGTGGCGCCAAGTGCGACAGGGTTTCACTCCCTGGTGGTGGATCGCGCTGGCGCTGTGGGCCGTGGTGTCGCGTTTAATTTTCCCGAAAGAACGGAGTTCGCGATGAGCGCACTGCAATTTGGCGAACGCGTCTTGCTCATTGACGCGAAGGACCGCCGTTACCTTGTCCTGCTGCAGGTGAATCAACAATTTCACACCCACTCAGGCACCATTGACCACAACAATCTTGCCGGCCGTCATGAAGGTGACGTGATTGAAAACTCCGTCGGCAAGACGTATCTGGTGGTCCGCCCCACGCTCTCGGATGTGGTTCTCAAAATGCCACGCGGGGCACAGGTCATTTACCCCAAGGATTTGGGTGCCATTCTGATTCAAGCCGACATTCGTCCCGGTCTTCGCGTTTTGGAGGCGGGCGTCGGCAGTGGCGCATTGTCAATGACCCTCCTGCGTGCCGGTGCGCAGATCACGGGATACGAAATTCGCGAGGACTTCGCCGGTCGAGCGAAGAACAACGTCGCGGCGATGCTCGGTCCCAATCAGCCCTACGAGGTGCTTATTCGCGATGTGACCGAGGGTATTGATGGGGAGTTTGACCGCATTATCTTGGACATGCCCGAACCGTGGCGCGTCGTGGAGCACGCGGCCAAAGCCCTCGTTCCCGGTGGCACCTTCTTGGCCTACCTACCAACCATTAATCAGACGCAGCAGCTACGGCAAGCACTGGATGATCACGCGTTTGGACTATCCGAGACGGTGGAAATTTTGAGACGCACCTGGCACATCGATGGTCGCAGCGTGAGACCCGATCACCGGATGGTGGGGCACACGGGATTCTTAACGTCGGCCCGACGCATCACGCACCGATCCAGCGAATTCGCGTCGGTCGTTAGCGACGACGCAGAGGATTAGTCCCGCTCAATAAAAATGCATTCGCCGGGGCACTCTTCAGAGGCCTCAACGACGGCGTCCTCGAGCTTGGCCGGCACTTCGGCGGGGTGAGAAGCGCCACCAGGGTTCTTCACGTCGCTCGCGTCTTTCACGTAGGCGAGGCCATCATCGAGCAGGGTGAAGACGTCCGGGCAGATCTCTTCGCAGAGACCGTCGCCGGTGCACAAGTCTTGATCAATCCAAACCTTCATAGTGACTCCTCGATTCGGCGCCCACTCTATAGGCGAATATCTGCCGATAGCGCCGCCCACCCGTGGGACTCGCGTGAGTAGGGTACGCATATGGAGCACGAGAACATTGCCCCCGACGCCCCTCGCGAGGTTCTTCTGGCGGAGATTGAGCAATTACGCCGCGCTCTCGTCTTGGTCACCAACGAGGAAAATCCGAGTCAGGTGCACTTCCTGGAGGAGCAATTGCTCGAGGTAAAGGGGCAATTGACCCAATCGAGAGCCAATAACGAGAAGCTCACCTTTACCATTCAGCAGACTCGCGACCAGTTAGCGACGCTGCGTGAAGAAGTAGAGCGCCTCAGCCAGCCGCCCAATGTGTACGGCTTTTTTCACGGCATCAACCCTGACGGAACAGTGGACGTCGTGGTCTCGGGCCGAAAGATGCGGGTGGCGTTGTCACCGAGCCTCGATCCCCATCTCCTCAAGCGCGGTGACGAGGTGGCGCTCAATGAGTCCTACGCCATTATTGAAGTGCGCGACGGAGACGGGATGGGTGATGTCGTGTCGGTCAAGGAGGTGCTGGACAAGCGGCGGGCCCTGATTTACGGACGTGGTGACGACGAACGGGTTGCCGAATTGTCGACCGCGCTAGAGAACGAAACTCTCCGTGCGGGAGACGCGGTTCTGTACGACTCTCGCTCCGGTTTCCTCATTGAAAAGTTGGCCCGACAAGAGGCCGATGACCTCGTCCTCGAAGAAGTCCCGGACGTGTCGTACAGCGACGTGGGTGGTCTTGACACCCAAATCGAAGCCATCACCGATGCGGTCGAACTCCCGTACATCCACCGAGCGCTTTTTGGGCAGTACGAATTGCCGGCGCCGAAGGGCATCTTGCTCTACGGACCCCCGGGATGTGGAAAAACCCTCATCGCCAAGGCCGTGGCGAACTCGCTGGCTCGCAAGGTTGCTGAACTCAACGGTGGCGGCAAGGTCACGAGCTACTTCCTCAATATCAAGGGACCCGAACTTCTCAATAAGTACGTCGGTGAAACCGAACGCCAAATCCGGCTCGTCTTCCAGCGTGCCCGGGAGAAGGCGGCCGAGGGCGTTCCGGTCATCATCTTCTTCGACGAGATGGACTCACTCTTTCGAACCCGAGGCACGGGCATTAGCTCGGACATGGAGTCAACGATTGTCCCGCAGCTGTTGGCCGAGATTGACGGCGTGGAGTCGCTTCGCGACGTCATCGTGATCGGCGCCACCAACCGCGAGGATCTGATTGACCCCGCCATTTTGCGCCCTGGCCGACTCGACGTGAAAATCAAAATCGAACGACCCGATGCCGTTGCCGCCGCACACATCTTTGAGCGCTACCTGCACGAGGGCCTGCCCCTTGACGAGCAGTACGTGCGCGATGCCGGTGGCGGAGATCGCCACAAGGCCATCGCCGCCATGATTGAAGACACCGTCGCCGAGATGTATCGCGTGGATCCAGACAATCGCTTCCTCGAAGTCACCTACCAAGGTGGCGACAAGGAGATTCTCTTTTACAAAGATTTTGCGTCAGGCGCCATGATTGAGAACATCGTTCGCCGCGCCAAGAAGCACGCCGTCAAGCGCGAGATTGCGCAACAGAGTTCGGGCATAAACGTGAACGACCTGCTGGTGTCCATTCGAGAGGAATATCGCGAAAACGAGGATCTTCCCAACACCACCAACCCCGATGACTGGGCGCGCATCTCGGGCAAGAAGGGTGAGCGAATCATCTTCATTCGCACGCTGGTCAACCAGGAAGAGCCCGAGCCCACTGGTGGTCGAGCCATTGAACAGGTCGCCACCGGTCAATATCTCTAATGGGCGTCGCCAAGATCATTGGTCTCGAGACGGAATACGGGGTATCCGGAGGTACCGGCGACCCCATCATGTCCTCGTCGCAATTGGTGACGGCGTATGGCCATCTCGGTTCCTACATCAATTGGAACTTTGACGACGAACACCCCGGTGCTGATGCACGCGATGCGCGCCGCTTTACCTCGGTCGCGCCTCTCATCGAAACGCACATTGCCAACACCGTGCTCACGAACGGTGCTCGCTTCTACGTCGACCACGCACACCCCGAATATTCGGGGCCTGAGGTCTGTCGCGCATCAGATGCCGTGCTCTATGACCTTGCCGGGGACGAAGTGCTTCGCCGCGCGGTGACCTCGGTCGCCAATGGATTTGGTGGCCAAGATGCCCTCATCATCCACAAGAACAATTCGGACGGCAAGGGAAATTCCTACGGATCGCACGAGAACTACTTAGTGTCTCGAGACGTGCCCTTTGACGACTTAATCGCCGCCATGGTTCCGCACTTTGTCTCTCGCTCCATATATGTCGGCACCGGCAAGGTGGGCGCAGAAACTGACGCAGGCCTGCGTCGTGATTCCTGGTTCCACGTGTCTCAGCGAGCCGAATTCTTCGAGGAAGTGGTGGGATTGGAGACCACCTTGAAGCGACCCATCATCAACACACGCGACGAACCACATTCCGACAGTGAGCACTATCGGCGATTCCACGTCATTACGGGTGACGCCCAGTTGTCCCACGTAGGCATCTTCCTCAAAGTCGGCACGACCGCCCTCTTGCTTGCCGCCCTTGAGCAGTTCGGGCCTCGGGCTTTTCCCGCGTCGCCGGAAAACCCCGTGGCGGCCATGCGAGCGGTGGGGATCGATACCACGCTGGCGACAAGTTTTCGA
>CAISIU010000133.1 GCA_903885505.1 uncultured Actinomycetes bacterium
CTCGCCACCGAGGGGGCAACTGAAGTTCGACGCTTCGCCCACCAGGAGCTTGGCCTCTCCGACATCGTCTCGATGACCAGCACGGCCAACCTGGCCTCGCAGCGCGTGATGGAAAAGATTGGCCTCGTGCGTGATGCGGGCGCCGACTTCCTTCATCCCCAGTTGAACCCCGACGACCCGCTGGCTCCGCACGTGCTTTTCCGAGCTCACTCCCCGGGTGCGTAAACCGCAACCGTTCGCAACTCGTCGCCCCAGCCATTACAGTTTCTCGTGGCGATATGAAATCGACAGAGGTCGAACGCCACCGTTCATATACCTATTTATTTAAAGGACACTGATGACCTCTACCCCTTTTGACTTCAAGGTGGCTGACCTTTCCCTTGCGCCCTTCGGCCGTGCGGAGATCCAGCTCGCGGAACACGAAATGCCGGGCCTCATGGCCATGCGCGCCGAGTTTGGGACGTCCAAGCCCCTCGCCGGCGCTCGCGTTACCGGTTCGCTGCACATGACCATTCAGACGGCCGTTCTGATCGAGACCCTCGTGGAGCTCGGTGCGGACGTGCGCTGGGTGTCCTGCAACATCTTCTCGACCCAAGACCACGCGGCCGCGGCCGTCGTCGTCGGCCCCAACGGCACCATCGACCAGCCCGCGGGCGTGCCGGTGTTCGCCTGGAAGGGTGAAACCCTCGAGGAATACTGGTGGTGCACCGAGCAAGCGCTGCGCTGGCCCGGCCACGCCGGTCCGAACATGCTGCTGGATGACGGTGGCGACGCCACCTTGCTCATCCACAAGGGTGTCGAGTTCGAGAAGGCCGGTTACGTGCCCTCCCCCGAGACGGCCGACTCCGAGGAGTACGCCATCATCTTGCAGCTTCTCGACAAGATGATCAAGCAGGACGGTTCGTTCTTCACCAACCTGGCCCCTCACGTCCTGGGCGTGTCCGAGGAGACCACCACGGGTGTGCACCGCCTCTACGAGATGGAGCGCGCCGGCACCTTGCTGTTCCCCGCCATCAACGTGAACGACGCCGTCACCAAGTCGAAGTTCGACAACAAGTACGGCTGTCGCCACTCGCTCATCGACGGCCTCAACCGCGCCACTGACGTTCTTATTGGTGGCAAGGTCGGCATCGTCTGTGGTTACGGCGACGTGGGTAAGGGTTCCGCCGAGTCGTTGCGCGGCCAGGGCGCTCGCGTCATTGTGACCGAGATTGACCCCATCTGTGCTCTGCAGGCGGCCATGGACGGCTACCAGGTCACGACGCTGGAAGAGGCTCTGCCCTACGCGGACATCATCATCACCGCGACGGGCAACAAGGACATCGTCACCGTCGAGCACATGAAGGCCATGAAGCCGAACGCCATCTTGGCGAACATCGGTCACTTCGATAACGAAATCGACATGGCGGGACTGACCGCGCTCACCGACGTGCGTCGTGAGACCATCAAGCCGCAGGTAGACAAGTGGACCTTCGCGGACGGCAAGTCCATCATCATCTTGTCGGAAGGCCGTTTGTTCAACCTCGGCAACGCGACGGGTCACCCCAGCTTCGTGATGAGCAACTCCTTCACGAACCAGATCATGGCGCAGATCGAAATCTTTGCTCGCCACGGCGAGTACGAAAAGAAGGTCTACGTCTTGCCGAAGCACCTCGACGAGAAGGTGGCACGCCTCCACCTCGACGCCCTCGGCGTCAAGCTCACCGAGCTGTCGAAGGACCAAGCCGAGTACATCGGTGTGGACGTGGCTGGCCCGTACAAGCCCGACACGTACCGCTACTAAACCGGTTCACGCAAAAGCCCCCCGCCGAATGGCGGGGGGCTTTTGCATTGGTGAATTTATCGGTAGCCGACAAAGATGTCCGTGGCTGGCTCGCTGAGGTGGAGGGGGTTCGTCGCGCGCACAAACCACTCCGTCACCATGCGCTCGCGAAAGCCGTCACGGCCCATTTTCATCCACCCGGAGTTCTCGCCAATCTGGCTGCGGTGAGCAGCCAGGGCGTCGAACTTGGTGCCCGAATACGGTGCGATATCAACACTCACGGCAATCTCCGATTCGGGCGTGGAGAGGTCCGGACTCTCTTCTCCGGGTTCTTCCCCTCGGTCAATGGCTTCTTGACGCCAGCGGGCACGCATCTCATTCATGACGGTGGTCGGGATGGCGTTGAAGTACACGGTGGGCTCGTAGTCCAGGTGTGCCAGCGCGGCGATAGTGATGCGGTGGGCCTGAATATGGTCCGGATGGCCGTAGAAGCCAAAGGCGTTGTAGGTCATGATGACTTGGGGCCGTTCTTCCCGCAAAATCTCCACCAACGCCAGGCAGGCCACTTCCGGGTCCTGATTCCAAAAAGCCTTCGGGTGAATATTGTCCGCCCAGCCCATCATTCCCGAGTCGCGAAATCCCAGACGTTCGTGCCGCGAGATGTTCAAAATCTCGACCGCGCGGTCCAATTCCCCTCGACGCACCTCCGCCACGAGGTCGCCATCGTGGTCGTCGTGCTCGGGCTTCAGTCCATTGGGGTCATCACCACACTCGCCGTTGGTGCAGGTCACCAAGATGGTGCGTACGCCCTGATCTGCCAGTAGCGGAAAGGTGCCGCCGGTGGACGAGGCTTCATCATCGGGGTGCGCGTGCACCGCTAAGAAAGTCAATCCACGGCTCATTCAAGTCCTCCTAAGAGATCGGTGGGGTGACCGGCGTCATCGGGAGATGAGGTCCAGCCCAATTGGTAAGTCTCGGCCGCGAAGAGCAGATCAAATAGTTCGGCGCCCATGGTAAGAAGGTCCGCATTGTCAATCTGACTGGCGTGTGCCGCGATGGCCGCTCGCTTGCGATCCGCAAATAGGGCGGTGCCGGGGCGACAGGTGATGAGTTCATCAGCCGTCCCCGCACTGCCATCGGTAATCCAGGCGGGTAGCTGCACCCCGCGAGCGAGGGCCCGCGGCACGAAATCGGCAAAGCGTGACTCGGCGACCACGGGATACCAGACGCGTTGCACGCAGCTGCTGCGTGACGCGGCCGCCAGTGCCACTCGATTCGCCATGATGTGATCGGGGTGGCCGTAGAAGCCTCGCTCGTCATAGGTCACGAGGGCACAAACCTCGTGCTCATCGCAGATCTGCGCGAGGCGATCAGCGAGGTCACCCACCGATTGATTCACGAAGGCCCGCGGATCGGCCGCTTGCGGCCAGCCCGCCATGCCACTGTCGAAGAACTCCCACTGGCGGTGGTCGGTGATGCCACACCAGGCAGCGGCGTGGGCCAACTCGTCGGCACGAACCCGCGCGGTGTCCACGTCATCGTGGCCGTCGGTGACGCCGGCTCGACCAGACAGATCAAAGCCCCATCGCCCATCGGTGCAGGTGATCAAGATGGCGGGACGCTGGGTATCGGCGAGCAGATTGCTCACGCCCGCGGTAAATAACGACTCATCATCGGGATGTGCGTGGAGAAACAGAACGGTCGACGCACCCGGCATGAGCGTCAGACTACGAGGTCGCCATCTGGACGATACGCACCACTAGGAGGACGCCCGCCACCACGAGATAGGCCAAATTGGCACGCAACAAGAAGCGTCGCGCGCGCGACGACACCGGTGGCGACATCAAAGCCAGGCGCGAGGTGCGGTATTCCAGCTTGTCATCCTCGTAGACGGGACGAGGTGCCATTCGGCGCAGTCCCATGGGCATCCCGACCAGAAGGCCGACGGCCGTGATGCCCGCCAGCCATTCGAGCAAGGCCAACACATTGATGCTCGAGAACAAGGTGGACAGCATCATCACCACGGAGAGATCGGTCAAAATCGCCACGATGATGATGGCCACGATGTTGAGGCGACGCGAGTTCACCCATGGCCCCAAGGTGGCGGTGTCGTTCGCCAGCAGCAAGACCATGATGGTGGTGAAGGGCAGCATCAGTCCACACAGGGCCTGGACCGCAAGGGTGATAAGGCCCAGTGGCGCACCGGGCAGCAAGGTGATGACGCCCGCGACAACGAGGAGTCCCGCGAAGGCGCCGTAGAAGCCCTTGGCCTCTCGAAGCGGCACATTGAGACCCTGGTTAAAGCGCGGTGAGAGATCGCCGAGGGCGTAGCTCGAGGCCAACGTGACGGTCGCCGCGCCGACAATGGACGAGTTCAGCAATATGAGAGCAAAGACCGTGCCGGTGCCGTGACCCACGTAACGGCCTAAGTCACGGGCCACGCCTAGCGCCGACGTGAAGGAATTCGTCGTGCCGTGTGGAGCCAGTGCCGCACAGGCCGCGATCAAAATCGAGGCGACGATGACCACGATGAAAGAGCCCACGATGGTGTCGACGCGTTCGTAGTTGATCCACCGCGGCGTGATGCGCTTATCGACGATGTTGCTCTCTTGAAAGAACAGCTGCCACGGGGCGACCGTGGTGCCAATGATCGAGATGATGAGCAGCACGCCCGACGAGCTGGTGCCGCCGCGAATACCGGGAATCGCGAGATGGTGAAACACCTGCGCACTGCGAATATGCGTATGAATGACCAGAGGAATGACCAAGGCATTGGCGGCGACAAAAAGCATCATGAATCGTTCCCAGCGACGGAACGATCCGCTGGAGGTCACCAAAAAGAGCGCCACGATGGCCACCGGAACGGAAATGAAGGGGCTGACACCGAAGTAGTCCATCGATAAGGAAATGCCAATGAACTCCGTCACAATGATGAGCGAGTTGAGCAGCAAGATGGAGCCCACCGAGAGGTAACTCCACCGCTTGCCGATGCGTTCGCGAATGAGGCGGCCATGGCCGACGCCCGTCACTGCTCCGAGGCGCACCACCATCTCCTGGTTCACCACCAAGACGGGAATGAGAAGGGGCAACGTCCACAGCAAGCTGTAACCGAAGTTTTGACCCGCCTGTGCGTAGGTGGAGACGCCACCCGCATCGTTGTCGCCCACCATCACGATGAGACCGGGGCCGATGATGGCGAGCAGGGTCAAGATGCGGGCACGGATTCCCTTGCGCGAGGGGCCATCGTGGCTAATAGTGCCGAATGCACCGGTGATTTGGTCGTTGTCGTGGGCCACGGTTCTCCTTTCGTGCGTCAAGGGGTGAACACGACGCGGTGAGACCGTGGGGTTAGGACACGTCGTGTGGGGTCAATACGGAGGGGGTACTCGGGGGTTTCAGATGGCCCTCCCCTCAACGAGGCGCTCGAGGTAAGAGACGATCATTCGCCCTCCACCTCCGTCATGCCGTAATCACGACGCCATCCCTGAGGCAACATTTCCTCCAGGAGGTCGTCGACGGTGACGACGCCGACCATCTGATTCGTCTTCTTGTCCACCACCGGCACCACCGTGAGGTTGAAGTCACTCATCTTCGCGGCGACGCGGTGCACGTCCCAGGTGGGTCGCACAAACTGCAAATTGGTGCGAGCGAGCGACAAGGCCAAATCGGTGCCGTGTGCGCGGACGAGGGCCGCGAGCGGTGCCGCCCCCAGAGGATTTCCTTCATCGCCCAGGATGAACACCGCATTGAGAGTCTCAACGGGAGCGGACGACTCGCGCACCGCTTCGAGAGCATCTTCCACGGTCGCGGTGACGTGAACCTGCACGAAGTCCGGTGACATCAAGCCACCGGCGGTGTCCGGGTTGTATTCGAGCAATTGGCGAATCTTGGTCTGCTGGGGCTGGGCGATTTTTTCCAGGATGGACAGACGACGTTCTTGGTCAATCTCATTGATGAGGTCAGCGGCATTGTCGGTGGCCATGCGACTCATCATTCGGGCCGCTTCCGTGTCGGTGCGGGCCTCAAGGAACTCCAGCTGGTGCTCAGTGTCGAGTTCTTCAAACACGTCCGCTTCGAGTTCTCGGTCGTGCCCCACCGCTTCGATGATTTCGACGCCCTCTTCGTGACTCGCACTCTCGACGAGGTCAGCGATTTGCGCGGGGTGAAGCCGTGACAACTTGCGATAGGGAATGCGAAGACGAGCTGACGGCACGTGTGAGACGAAAGGCTCGATGGACGCAAAGTCGATGACGGAACCGGTGGAAATGCCGAGGCCGATGCGTGACACGACGCGACGCAGCATGGGCCGACGGCTGGGGTCGATGGCGACGACTTCCCACTTGTCGCCGACCAGCGCTAATTCAATCTCGTTGCCACGTACCAGACGACCATGCACCAAATTGATGACGTGGCGATTGAGAAGATCGGCCGCCAGCAACACTTCACCCGGTCGGCGTTCAAAGCGGCGCAGATCCACTCGGTTGCCCTCAAAACGAACATCGCCCTTGTCGAGGCCACCAATCTTGCGAATGGGAATAAAGAGGTCGCGACCTTCCACCCGCACCACGGCGCCCACCACCGGCGGGTGTGAGTCGTCGCCAAGTCGAGCCACCAAGTCCTGCACGCGCCCGATGCGGTCGCCGGCCTGGTCGACAATCGCCCGTCGAATGACGCTGGAGAGGTGGAACATGGTGGTCATAACACCCCTCAGGCTACCCCACGTGGTCTCGCAAATGCCCTGACTAGATAGCGGTCACCGGTTGCTCACTTAGCAATTACTTCGTCTGAGCGATGATGTCGCAGGCGCGGTCGATGTCGTCATCGCCGATCCCGAGGTGAGTCACCAGACGAGCGCGTCGAGGGGCCACGGTCCCTCCATAGAGGCCCGCACTTTCCCACTGCGCAATTATCTCGCGAGCACGCTCGTGGGTGAAGGCCACGATGTTGGTGCGGCACGAGGCGGGGTCGTAGTTCGATTCAGGAAAACGAGCTGCGACTGCCTCCGCGAGACGACGAGCGCGGCGATGGTCATCTGCCAAGCGCTCCACATTCTGCGTCAATGCGATGAGCCCAGGAGCCGCGATGACGCCAACTTGACGCATCGTGCCGCCCAGACGCTTGCGCTCGACACGCCCGGCGGCCATGAGGTCGGCCGGACCGGCGAGTAGCGAGCCGATGGGGGCACCGAGGCCCTTCGACAAGCACGCCATGACCGTGGTGACGGGGGCGCACACGGCGGCGGGATCAAGTCCGGTGGCCACGGTGGCGTTAAATAAGCGAGCACCATCGAGGTGGACGGGGCGTCCTTGCGCCGCGTCCACCACGGCCTCGATCTCGGCGAGCGACCAGGGAGTGCCGCCCGAGGGCATGTGCGAGTTCTCAATGGAGACGAGGGACACGTGAGGCTGATGGTCGAGCTCGGCGTCGATGATGTCGGCAATATCCGCGGGGCGAAGCACTCCCCCGCGGTCATCGACCGTCGCGAATTGCACCGAGCTGTTGCGTGCCGACGCGCCGTATTCGAAGGAGACCACGTGCTGCTGAGCACCCGCGATGATCACGTCGCCCGGCCGCGTCAACACGCGCACGGCGATCTGATTCGCCATCACGCCCGAGGGCACGAAGAGGGCCGCTTCTTTGCCGACGATGCGGGCGAAGGTCTCTTCGAGTTCATTCAGTGTGGGGTCATCACCGAACCCGTCATCGCCCACGAGCGCGCTGGCCATGGCGCTGCGCATCGCCGCGGAGGGCTGAGTCACGGTGTCGGAACGAAGATCGATAAACGTCATGGCCGAAGGGTACCGGTCGGCCATAACCTAAGAGCATGAGCGAGAACCTTCAGATCTTCCCCCAGAATGCCGGCGTCCATGAAGCCCTCGGCATCACCGTCGTCAGCGCCGATAAGGACAAGGTCGTCGTACAGGTCCCCGTCGGGGAAAAGGTTCACCAGCCGTACGGAATCTTGCACGGAGGCGTCTCGGTGGTCCTGGCCGAGTCCGCGGCCTCCATGGGCGCCGCTATTGCCGCCGGTCCCGATTTTCTCGCCATGGGTATTGAGATCAACGCGTCTCACCTGCGCTCCATGTCCTCGGGCATGTTGACCGCGACGGCGGTTCCGATTCGCGTCGGCCGCACGTTGCAGGTCTGGAATATCGACCTCACTGACGAGCAGGGGCGCCTCGTGTGCGTCTCGCGATGCTCGGTGGCAATCCGACCTGTTCCTGGTTCTCTGTCTGAGTAGCATTGCTACATGTTGAGCGACCGAACGACACGGCCGTGACGGGCGTTCGCTTCGCGGGCTGGGGCATTGCGGTCCCCGATCGCATTGTGACCAATGAAGAACTGAGCCGCACGCTCGACACCACCGATGAGTGGATTTTTGAGCGAACCGGTATTCGTGAGCGTCGCGTCGGCGGTTCCTCCACGCTTTTAGGCCGCCAGGCGGCAGAGCGCGCCCTCGCCGACGCGCGCTACGAGGCCGCCGACATTGACTTTGTCATTTTGGCTACCACGACGCCCGATCGCCTCATCCCCGCCAGCGCTCCCGTCATTGCGGCCGAGCTCGGAATCACGGCCCCGGCGATCGATCTCAACGCGGCCTGCAGTGGGTTCATGTACGCCGTTCGGGTGGCCCAGGGTCTC
>CAISIU010000134.1 GCA_903885505.1 uncultured Actinomycetes bacterium
CACTCGGCGTCTTCGCAGGTGGTCGCGAAAGCGTCTCCGTGGGCCACCGGTGGACCCCAACTGACACCGGGGCTAGACCGCACGCTCTCGATGTTGAGAACAGTGGTTCCTCGTGCCAGAACGAGCGATGACTCTTCCCACGGAACGGTTCGTGGTGACCACTCGGTCCACGCCACTCGGTCCCCGTTCACCGCCAGTCGACTGAGAAAGTTCGACGAGGCGTACACGCTGCTGATCTGGCCCGTGAGGAGACTGAGTCGACATACGCGTCGCTCCCCTCGCGGTGGTCCATCGAGAAGGAAGAGAACGTCATCACCTTGGACGACCGGACAGCCCACCGATCCGTCGGGCAAGGGCCACGAGGATTCGATGGTCCCCGTGAGAGAAATCACCCGCGCCACCCCCTCCCGCTCGTGCAGCGTGAAAACGCGTGCGCCATCAATCGCGCACCACGTGGTGCCGCCGTATCCATACAGCGAGCTCGACAGCGAGAGACCCTCGGGTGTGACCACCACCTCGGCACCATTAACCAGGGTCCATAGACGGTTCGATCCGCTGATGGCGCTGGACTGCACCCACGTGAGCCGACCGCCCCAATCCCCGATTTGACCTCGGCTGACGGGACTGGACACGGCGTGAATCTAGCGGTCGTATTCGCGCCGCTCGGGTGTCGCCATGCGTGCCGTCCAGATCACCGAGAGCGACGGTATCCCGTCGCCAAACGTCGTTGAACTTCCCTCTCCGCAAGGCGACGGCGTTCTCATCGATGTCCATTTCAGTTCTCTGAATTTCAAAGACGCGATGTGCGTCCAGCCCGGTAGCCGTGTTCGTCGGCGCACTCCCCTCGTGGGTGGCGTCGATGCGGTCGGCACCGTTCGCCACGACTCCACCGGCCAACTTGCCGTCGGAACACTGGTCATAGCCGCTGGTGGCGACATCGGCACCGGCCGTGATGGTGGGTTTGCCACCGAGCTTCTGGCCGACCCCGCCACGGTGACGGAGGCACCCGACGGCCTCACTGCACGCCACGCGGCGATCGTCGGCACTGCGGGGTGGACGGCGATGGCCTCATTGCGCGCCCTCCAGCGTCACGGACTTCGACCTTCCGATGGCGACGTCCTCGTCACGGGCGCCACGGGAGGTGTGGGCTCCTTCGCCATCGCACTCCTGGCCCACGCGGGATATCGAGTGGTCGCCTCGACCGGCTCGGCCAGCGACCATGACTGACTCTACCAACTGGGCGCGCAGGACATCATCGGCCGTGACGAGATCTCCGACAAACCCGACCGAGTACTTGCGACGGAGCGATGGGCGGGGGCCGTTGACTGCGTCGGTGGAAACACCTTGCATCAGATTCTTCGCTCGTTGCGCTACGGCGCGGCGGTGGCGGCCAGTGGGCTCATCGCGGGCGCCGACCTCAGCACCACCGTCTATCCCTTCATCACGCGGGCGGTGAATTTGGTCGGGATTGATGCGGTTCTCGCCCCTCACGCGCAACGAGTCGAGGTGTGGGAACTGGTGCGTGATGTCTGCCGCACCCTCGATCTCGAGCAGTTCGTCGACCAGACCGTCCCCCTGGAGGGCGTGCCCACGGCTCTTACCCAACTGGCGAGCGGCACGGTACGTGGCCGTGTACTGGTGCAGCCTTAGCTGACGTAGGTCGGTGACACGGTCACCGGGAAACTTGCCGAACATGGTGCCGTGAGGTACGACGGCTGCACGTTGTTCGTCGATCCATCCGGCCACGCAATGGTGACGTTGTCCACGCTCGGACACGCCGTCGTCGTAGAAAAGGCAAATTCCTTCCAGATGACTTGCTGCGAATTCACGGTGACGCCGGGGCCCGCCTGCAGGACGGATGATGAACCATTGCCTTCCGGCGGATTCGACCACTGCTGGCTCGCACTTTCCGTGGCAATCAAACTCGGGTCAACATCGGCGCCGGTGAACGTGAGCGCCCAGTCGCCCGTCATGGTGCAGTTGCCCTTGCCCTTGTATTGGGCCGTGATCCACGCGTACGCCGTTCCCGCTGACCCGCTGCCCGGCACCCAGGACACGGTGGTATTCGCTGAGGAGCACGGAATGGCGGCCAAGGTCGTGGTCGTGGCCGTCGACGGCATGATCTGGTTCCAGTACTTGTGGGCGACATACGCGCCCCCACCGAAAACCACCACGAGCAGTAAGCCGATGACGAGCACACGAGACAGCAGTAAGCGGCGCATCATTCGAAATCCTCCGGTCGCACTTCGTCCAAGAATGCTCGCATCTCGGCGAGCAGATCTTCGGGATCGCCTTCGACATCGGCATCATCGAGCTCGGACGCTTCACTCGCCATCAGGTCATCATTCACCATGATGGGCGCACCGCTTCGTAAGGCCAACGCCACCGCATCACTCGGACGGGCGGAGACCACGATTTCGCCGGTGTTGGTCGTGATTCGCAGAGCCGCGTGATAGGTCGAACCCACCAGATTGGTGATCTCGACATTGAAGAGCCGCCCACCGAGGGCCGAAATTGTTTGATTCAACAAATCGTGCGTCATGGGACGAGTCGTCGGAACGTCATGGAGAGCGTACGCAATCGCCGCTGCTTCGGGCGCACCAATGAAGATGGGCAGCACACGCGAGCCGTGCACCTCTTCGAGTAGCAGCAAGGGCGTCGCGGATTCGACGTCCACACGCACCGCTCGGAGCATGACTTCGACCATGGCAGTACCTTACGCTCTCGAGCGCTCGAATCAGCCCCCGGCGAAGAAGCGGTCCAGCTCGCGGGTCACGAGGGCCTGGCGCAGGGCATCCATCTCTTCAGCGACGTGCTGGGCATTCACCAAGGCCTTCGGGCGGGCATCGCCACGAGCGGCCGCAAGTGACGGCTCGATGGCTTGACGAATGAGGTCGAGCTCTCGGTCCACCGTGCGGCGCAAACCGGCGAGGAAGCGAACATCTAGGCCCCGGGCGACGAGGGGTGCCACGGTACGAAGCACGTCCGCGTCCGCCGACGACAGCATCTCCATGGAGCCCACGGTGAAGGTGCTCAGCATGTTGAACTCACGAAGGGCATCCACGGTGCCGCGCAAAATATTTTCGTCAGCCAACACGGTGTCCAGCGCCACGGCATCGCCCGTTGACACGGCCGACGCGACGGGTGCCGGGACGACGTGCAGAGCCGGCTCCGCCGGGCTG
>CAISIU010000135.1 GCA_903885505.1 uncultured Actinomycetes bacterium
CAGGTCCAGATCACCCCTCAGGTCGCGTCGTCTCACGTCAATACGCGGTCGCAGTCCTACGCCGACGGTTACAGCTACGGATCAACCCACCGCGCCTCGGCACGCACCTCCGAGAGCCTCGTGTGCGGGGCGTCGCGCTTTACGTCCACCAACGTCGGCATTGCCAGCCAACACCGAGACAACTCGGTCGACTGGTTCGCGGGCTGCCGGTCGGGATTCGCTTCCGCCGGCCACTCTTTCTAGAACGCCCACGCTGGCGTTGATCAGAGCCGGCGGTGGGGGTTGAACCCACGACCTACTGATTACAAATCAGTTGCGCTACCACTGCGCCACACCGGCAAGTGTGAGCAGTCTAGAACCGGTGAATATCGCCAGTATCGAGCGACTTCGCCCACGGTCTCGTGCGGACCTAGGCTGAGGCGATGGCTCGTTCTTCTGACTCGGGACGCCACTCGGCGACCTATCAGCCCTCACCGCTCAAGGTGGGTCTCATTTTGTTGGTCTTCGTGGTGGGCGCCGTGGTGCTCTTGCGCTCGCAGCACACGGGTTCGCCGGTCGCCGCCGGCGATGGATCGACCACCAGCAGCGTGGTGTCGAGTTCGTCGATTCCCACGAGCACCGTTCCGCCCTCACAGGTGCGCGTGCAGGTATCAAATGGCACCGCCACCCCGCACCTCGCGGCGAACTATTCGCAGCAGCTCACCACTCAGGGCTGGAACACCCTGCAGCCGGGTAACGCGGCTCACACCGCGACGACCTTCGTCTACTACCAGCCGGGATATCAATGGGCGGCCAGTGAAATTGCTCGTCAGATTGGTGCGCCCGCATCGTCGGTGACGGCGCTCGGCAACTTGGCGCCGGTGGCCGGTGCGATGACTGACAACGTCATCGTCATCGTCGGCGCCGACCTCGCGGGCTAAATCGTCGAGGGCAGCTCCACGCCAAAGCGCGTGAGAGCGGCACGCAGCACATCAACCGACATAGGCCGCAATTCTTCGAGCGGACGATTGCGGTGTCGACGAACCCCGAGGTCCACCTGCGCCACGGCACTCACGCCGTAGGTGCGGGCCACATCAATGAGCAGGGCCATCTCCACGCCGTAACTGTCGTCAAAACCCAGTTCGTTCAGCGTGCTGCGTCGCCCCGCGGTCTCGCCCGCCAGCGGCTGACGGATTTCGCCGAGGCCGGGGTAGAGCAAGGACAAGATGGGACGGGCCGCCAATTCCGTTACGCGACCACCGCCGGTGGGCATGTTGTGTAGCGGACGTTCGTAGAACGCCTTGACCAAGACGACCTGCGGCTGCTCGAGGAGCGGCGCCACGAGGCGAGGGACGAATTCCGCGGTGGTGTTGGTGACGTCACCATCGAGAAAGACCACGATGTCACCACTGGCGGCCGCGAGCCCCAGGCTCATCGCCGCACCCTTGCCCGGCTGGCCGGGATTGACGACGACGGTGGCGCCGTGACGTCGAGCGACGGTGGCGGTGTCGTCACTGGAGTGATCGTCCACCACGATGGTCTCGGTGACGAAATCCGGAAAGAGTTGGTTGGTGGCCAGGACTGCGTCGAGCACCGCGCCAATGGTGGTCGCTTCGTTCTTGGCGGGCACCACGACGGAAATGGTGGTGTCGCCACGCTGGCGAGCCACGGAGGACAACACCAGGTCGCTGGGGAAGTAGGTGCGCGGGATATCGGTCATAGAAGCCTGCTTAGGCTATGACACCGAGGAACACCCCATTTTCCGCCTCTGGCACTCCCGTCGCGCCACTGCTAGCACTCGGGAGAGGTGACTGCTAAACTGACATTGCTGTTAAAGCAGCCCTATCGCTAGTACTACAAGGAGACCAAGATGGCCAAAATCATCATGTTTGACGAGGAAGCTCGTCGCGCTCTCGAGCGTGGCATGAACAAGCTTGCCGACGCCGTTCGCGTGACCCTCGGACCCAAGGGACGCAACGTCGTCCTCGACAAGAAGTGGGGCGCCCCCACCATCACCAACGACGGTGTCTCCATTGCGAAGGACATCGACCTCGAGGACCCCTTCGAGAAGATTGGTGCCGACCTGGTGAAGGAAGTCGCCAAGAAGACTGACGACGTGGCCGGCGACGGCACCACCACCGCCACCGTGCTCGCCTGGGCGCTGGTGCGCGAAGGTCTGAAGAACGTGGCCGCCGGTGCGAACCCGATGAGCCTGAAGAAGGGTATCGAGGCCGCCGTCGAGGCCGCCGTGACCTCCCTGCACGCGCTGGCGAAGGAAGCCTCGACCAAGGAGCAGATTGCTCAGGTTGCGTCGATTTCCGCCGCTGACACCGAGATCGGCTCGCTGATCGCCGAGGCCATCGAGAAGGTCGGTAAGGACGGCGTGATCACCGTCGAAGAGAGCCAGACCTTCGGTATGGACATGGACCTCGTCGAAGGTATGCGCTTTGACAAGGGTTACATCTCCCCCTACTTCTCCACCGACACCGAGCGCATGGAAGCCGTCCTCGAAGACGCCTACATCTTGCTCATGGGCGGAAAGATCACCTCGATTCGCGACGTGCTCCCGGTCCTCGAGAAAGTCATGCAGTCGGGCAAGCCGCTAATGATCATCGCCGAGGACGTCGAGGGCGAAGCGCTCGCGACTCTCGTCGTGAACAAGATTCGTGGCACCTTCAAGTCTGTCGCCGTGAAGGCCCCGGGCTTCGGTGACCGTCGCAAGGCCATGCTGCAGGACATCGCCATCTTGACCGGTGGCACCGTGATCAGCGAGGAAGTCGGCCTCAAGCTCGACACCGCCGGTCTCGAACTCCTGGGTCGTGCTCGCAAGATTGTCGTGACCAAGGACGAGACGACCATCGTCGAAGGTGCCGGCTCGGACGCCGACATCGCCGGCCGCGTCGCTCAGATCAAGGCCGAGATTGACAACACTGACTCGGACTACGACCGCGAGAAGCTCCAGGAGCGCCTCGCCAAGCTGTCCGGTGGTGTGGCCGTCATCAAGGTCGGCGCCGCGACGGAAGTCGAGCTCAAGGAAAAGAAGCACCGCATCGAAGACGCCGTGTCGACGACCAAGGCCGCTATCGAAGAGGGTGTCGTTCCTGGTGGTGGCGTGGCCTTGCTGCGCAGCCAGGCGGCCATCTTGAAGGTCGTGGAGAGCCTCGAGGGCGACGAAGCCACCGGTGCTCGTTTGGTCTCGCGTGCCGTCGAAGAGCCGCTGAAGCAGATCGCGATCAACGCCGGTCTCGAAGGTGGCGTCATCGTCGAGAAGGTGCGCAACCTCGAGGGCACGTTCGGACTGAACGCCGCCACGGGTGAGTACGAGGACCTGGTTGCGGCCGGTGTCATCGACGCCACCAAGGTGACTCGTTCCGCGCTCGTCAACGCCGCCTCCATCGCCGCCTTGTTCCTGACCACGGAGTGCGTGATCGTGGACAAGCCCGAGCCCGCCGCACCGGCCATGCCCGGTGGCGGAATGGACGACTTCTAAACCGTCTGATTCATCTGACGAGAAGCGGGGCCGCGAGGCCCCGCTTCTGTCATTTATCAGGGATTTTCGGGACACGAACTGGCGCTACCTGGTCCCCTCGGTGCCTAGGCTGGCGATATGACTCAGCCTTCACCTCTTGGCCCCTCCGCTGGCCTCAACGTCATTCACCTGTTTTGTCATACGGGTCTGGCGGTTGACCGCGACGCGGTGCACGCGGCCGTGGACCGAGCGCGCGAATCGGGCGTTCAAGTCGTCACCGCCTCCATCATGGGCGCCAAGGCCGACCTCTGCTTTTTGGCGTTGAGCAAGAACCTCTGGGACCTGCGCACGCTGCAGACCGGACTTCAGGGCGCGGGCCTCATCGTGAGCGAGAGCTACGTCTCGGTCACCGAAGTCAGTGAATACGCCGCGGGCATGCCCGAAGCAATGCTGAACGCTCGCCTCTACCCCGAACTGCCGCCGGTGGGAATGAACTCCTTTTGCTTTTACCCCATGAGCAAGCGCCGCGGCGACGAGCACAACTGGTTCTCGCTGCCCTACGAAGAGCGTGAGGCGCTCATGCGTCAGCACGGTGCCTCGGGTCGTGAATTTAAGGGCCGCATCTTGCAGCTCGTCACTGGCTCTACCGGTCTTGATGACTGGGAGTGGGGCGTGACCTTGTTCGGCGTGCACGTCGATGACCTCAAGGACTGTGTGTACACGATGCGTTTTGACGAAGCCTCGACGCTGTACGGCGAGTTCGGCGCCTTCTACACCGGCATGGTGGGATCACTCGACGACGTTCTTGACGCCTCGGTGGCTTAGGACGATTCGTGACTGAGCCCGTCTCGCCCCTGGCCCTCTCTCGCTGGGCGGAAACGCTCTCGGCAATTGCGCGCACGGGCTTGGCTTTCACCGAAAGTGTGTACGAACGTGAGCGCTTCGAAGAGGTGCTCAAGGTCGCCGGCGATATTCGTGCGGCGGCCGACAGCGGAGAAGTAGGGCACCCCGACGGCGTCACGCACGCGCAAGAGTGGCTGGACCGAGTCGACCGGGGCATCGTCGGATACGTCACTCCCAAAGTGGCGGTCGGCGCGGCGGTGTTTAACGACCAGGGTGAACTCCTCCTCATCCAGCGTTCTGACTCAGGTCACTGGCTCTATCCCACCGGATACTGCGACGTGGGCTATTCCGCGGTCGAAGTGGTGGCCAAGGAAGTCGAAGAAGAGACCGGCATCACGGTCGAGGTCGAGCGAGTCCTCGGCATTTTGGACACCCTTCGTCTCGGCAGTCGCATTCCCCTCTATTCCATCTTGTTCCTGTGCCGCGCGGTGGGTGGCGAATTAAGCCCGCATCCCCTCGAAGTCACCAACGTGGGCTGGTTCACTCGCGATAATTTGCCCAGCCCACTCATTGGTGCGGACCGCTGGGTAGATCACGTTTTTGCCGCCGGTGCGGGGGAACGTCGTGGCGTCTTTTACGACGACCTGCGCACGCCCATCTGGCGGTCAGGAAAGGACGACGAATGATTGAGATCGTGACGTCGGTGAGTGACGATCTCGTTGATGCGCTCAATGGCCTTGTCCCGCAGCTGTCCTCGTCAGCCGAGCCTCTCACCACCGACTCGGTGTCACGAGTCGTCGCGTCGGCGGGCAACTCCTTGCTCATCGCTCGCCACGAAGGACGCATCGTCGGCACCTTGACCTTGGTGTGCTTCGAGATTCCCACGGGGACGAGAGCGTGGATCGAAGACGTGGTGGTGGACGAGTCAGCTCGCGGCCTCGGCATGGGCGACGCCCTCGTGGCTGCCGCCATTGAGCGTGCGCGCGAACTCGGGGCGCGCAATATCGATCTCACTAGTCGTGCCTCTCGTGTCGCCGCCCATCGCCTCTACGAGCGAGCGGGCTTTGAGACGCGCGAGACGAACGTGTATCGGCTCAAACTCAGCTGAAACATGTATTACGTTTTGTGATACAATCAGTCTGTGTCAGGCCGTGCCTCGCAATCGATTTCGTTCCGACTCGACGCTGAGTCGCAGCGCCACCTACGGGCGCTTGAAGCCTCTGGCCTGACGCGATCTGAAGCCATCCGTGAAGCATTGCGAGCCGCCGCGGAACGTTTGCGGCGCCATGAGATGGTTCGCCGTGAAGCCGAACTTATCGCTGCTGATCAGCAGGACCGTCACGAGATGCAACAGATTGCCGCCTTCATGGAGAGCCTCCGTGCCGAGGGGTGACATCGTTCGGCTCTTACCCCCACCTCGCTCGGGCCACGAACAACAAGGGCCCCGATTCGGTGTGGTTCTTCAGAGTGATGTCCTCGCGCCTTTGTCAACCGTCCTGGTGGCGCCAACCTCACAGAGCGCCCTTGCGGCAACGTTTCGCCCGCAGGTAACCATCGGATCTCAGCTGACGCGTGTCCTCATTGAACAGATGGCCGCTGTCGACGTCAGGCGCACGAGCGAAGCGGTGGGGCGCCTCAGTGTGGAAGAGATGTGGGCCGTTGACGACGCACTCTCTCTCGTTGTCGGCCTCCACTTCTAGAGAAGTTCACGCGTCCTCTCATTGCAAGTGTCACCGACAAGCCAATGCGTATCGCTACTCACTAGAAAGTTGATCCGCTTCCGACCGTTGTGTAGTCGTGAAGGCGCGAGACATCATCAATTCCGTCCAGTCCGATGGCTGGTCTCTTGTTCGCCAACGCGGTAGCCATCGACATTTTCAGCACCCGACGAAGATCGGAACGGTAACCATTCCCAGCCGCCCGAGCGACGAGATGGAGCCGAAGACGCTCAGTAGCATTTGGAAGCAGGCAGGTATGAGCGGGAGGCAACGATGAGGGAATACACCATCGTCATTGAAGATGCGGGTCCCAACCTGAGTGCCTACGTGCTCGACTTTGATGGGTGCACCACCACCGGCAAGACGGTAGAAGAAGTCATGTCAAACATGCGCGAGGCCATCGAATCGCATATCGAACTCATGGTTGAATCGGGTGAACCCATTCCGGAGCCTCTCGACGTTGTCGGTACGACGAAAATTGCCGTGTGAGCTCTGTCAAGAGTTGATATGACCGAGTACACCATCATCATTGAAGAAGCCGGAGCGAACTTCGCTGCCTACGCGCCGGACGTGCCGGGCTGCGTGGCTGCCGGTGACACCGTCGAAGAAACTCGTCGCTTAATGGAAGAGGCGTTGACGCTTCACGTGGACATGCTGCGGGAAATGGGGGAGTCAATTCCGGCACCTCACACTCGAGCTGCGATCGTCCAGATTGCGAGTTAGCTGTCGATTCGCCCGGCAGCGACAGGCACACGATCATCAAAAGGACTTCCACATGTTGGTTATGAAACCCAATTGCGAATGTTGTGATGTCGATCTTGACTCGACGCTGTCCGACGCGGTGGTGTGCTCGTTTGAGTGCACATGGTGCCGTGACCGTGTCGCTCACCTGCAGCACCGCTGCCCCAACTGTGGTGGGGAATTGGTCAGTCGCCCCTCTCGGTCGGCAGAGCTCTTAGAACTCTTCCCCGCCTCGTTGGAACGCTTGCCGGCAAAGCATCTCTGTGCCCGTTAATGGTGCGGGGGATACGCTTCACCCGTGGCAAGTGAACTTCCGGGCGGTCCCGTCCATCCCCTCCCGCCCGATCTCTACGAGGGATTGCTGATAAGCGATGTCGCTCATGCCGCCTGGCTGGACATCACGCCACTCGCTCGCAATGAATTCATTTGCTGGGTGGAAGACGCGAAGCAGGCTGCCACTCGTGAACGACGTATCCGTCGCACCCGAGAAGAGTTAGAAGAGGGAATGCGCCGCCCCTGCTGTTGGCCCGGCTGTAAGCACCGCGAGCGCAACGGGAAATAGCCCCGCGAGTCACCTCGGTAGAGTTTGAATGTGGGAAAAGACGCTCGCATCATCGTTATTGCCGGGCTGCCCGGCGCGGGGAAAAGTAC
>CAISIU010000136.1 GCA_903885505.1 uncultured Actinomycetes bacterium
GAGCACGAATGTCCTTACCCAGACGACGCCACTCGGACTCGTCTTGGGTGTGCGCGTCTTTCCAGAATCGGTAATCCTTCTCGCGACGGTCGATGATGTGCTCACAGCCGAGGTCACGCCACATCTGAGCCTTGTCCGCGGAGGACACGACACCGATGGGCACGCCACCACTGTTCAGCACGTGCTGCACCGCGTACGAGCCGATGCCGCCGGTGGCACCCCAGATGAGAACCTTCTGGCCCTCGGTGACGGGTGCGCCGTTGCGGCTCATGAGCATGCGGTAACTGGTGGAGTTGCAGAGCGCGTTGACGGCCGCTTCTTCCCACGACAAGTGCGCGGGCTTGGGCATGAGCTGGTTCGCCTTGACCACGGAGATGTCCGCGAGGCCGCCGTAGTTGGTCTCAAAACCCCAGATGCGCTGGTTATCCGCGAGCATGGAGTCGTCGTGAGCCGAGGGGTCCTGGTCGTCGACGTAGTTGCAGTGCACGGTGACGACGTCGCCGACCTTCCACTTACGCACCGCGGAACCGACACGCACCACCACGCCCGCGGCGTCCGAGCCGACCACGTGGAAGTCCTGGGCGTGACGCGCGCCCCAGACGGATTCCTTGCCGAGACGGTCGAGAAAGCCGAAGGTGCTGAGGGGCTCGAAAATGGAGGTCCACACGGTGTTGAAATTGATGGACGAAGCCATCACGGCGAGGTAGACCTCGTCAGGGGCGAGCTCTGGCACCGGCACTTCGTCCACGTGCAGGGTGAGACGAGGGTCTTTTTCATTCGACGGCATGCCGGCGAACATGTCCGCCTCAGATCGACGAACGACCACCGCTCGGGTGGTTGCGGGAATGGGCAGGGAGGCAAGGGTCGCGGCGTCAGCCCCGGCCCTCACGGCGTCAAGAAGTTCACTCACGTGGCTGAGGCTAGAGGGCATCGATGTCCCTCTGGCACCTTTTTGGTTTAGGGTAAGTCCGACCGTTTTTTTAAGGAGACCCCCATGGCTCGCAGCGTCATCGTCGCCGGTGCCCGCACCCCTATTGGCAAGCTCTCGGGAGCCTTCAGCTCCCTCAGTGCTCAGCAACTCGGTGGCTTCGCCATCAAGGCCGCCCTCGAGCGCGCCGGCGTGGCGCCCGAGTCTGTGGACGCCGTCATCATGGGTCAGGTCATCCAGGCCGGTCAGGGCCAGATCACCGCTCGTCAGGCCGCCGTCGCGGCGGGTATCCCCATGTCGGTGCACGCCATGACCATTAACAAGGTCTGCCTCTCGGGCCTGCAGGCCATCTACCTCGCCGACATGATGATTCGTGCCGGCGACGCCGACATCATCGTCGCTGGTGGCATGGAGTCCATGACCAACGCCCCCTACCTCCTCCCGGGTGCTCGCGCGGGCTATCGCCTCGGTGACCAGAAGGTCATCGACTCGATGATGTTCGACGGCCTCACCTGCGCCTTCGACCACTGCGCCATGGGTCTATCGACCGAGCGTTACCTCAACGGGGCCATCAGCCGTCAGCGCCAAGACGAGTTCTCGGCCGCCAGTCACCAGAAGGCCGCCGCCGCAATTGCCGCCGGCAAGTTCGCCGAAGAAATCGTGAATGTCGCCGTGCCGCAGCGCAAGGGTGACCCGCTCATCATCAGCACTGACGAGGGTGTTCGTGGCGACACGACCGTCGAGTCCCTCGCCGCGCTGCGCGCCGCCTTCGACAAGGACGGCACCATCACCGCGGGTAACGCGTCGCAGATTTCTGACGGTGGCGCCGCCGTGGTGCTCATGTCGGCCGAGAAGGCCGCCGAGCTCGGCATCAGCCCGCTGGGCGAACTCGTCGCGTACGGACAGGTCGCCGGTCCCGACGCCTCGCTGCTCACTCAGCCCAGCCGCGCTATTGCGAAGGCGGCCGCCAAGGCCGGCATCGACCCGCGCAGCCTCGACCTCTACGAGATCAACGAGGCGTTCGCCGCCGTCGGTCTCGCGTCGGCTGACGACCTCGGCCTGGACGAGTCGAAGATCAACGTGAACGGTGGCGCCATTGCGCTCGGTCACCCCGTCGGCGTCTCCGGTGCTCGCATTGCGCTCAGCGCTTTGTACGAACTGCGTCGTCGTGGTGGCGGCCAGGCGGCCGTGGCGCTCTGTGGTGGTGGCGGTCAAGGTGACGGCGCCATCTTGCGTTCGCTCTAAGTCAGCGGCGCTTCCACGACCGCGATGACGCGACCCTTCTCGAGAGAGATGGGTTGGTCGTCACGAATCTCCATCACGACGGCCGAGCCCACGGCAAAGCCCGAGCGAATCAGAGCCTCCGGCAGTTCGTCAGCCAACGTGGCCGCGAGTTCGTAGACGCTGGGGTTGTGGGCGACCACGAGCAAGTTCTCGGTCACCGGATCAATCTCGGCGAGAGCGGACAGCAGATCGGTCACCGAGACGTCTCGCTTGCCGTTGTAGATGAGATCGCTGGTCTCCAGCGCGCGCACGAAGGGCGTACCGGCAAAGGCGAGGGCGTAGGTCTCACGCGTTCGTGACGCGCTCGACACCAGCGCCGTCGCGGGACCAAAGGGCGCGAGCTCACCAGACTCGACTTGTTCGCGGAGGTGGCGGCCTTGAGCACGACCGGCGGCGGTCAGCACGCGGTCATAATCGGCCGAACCCGGTTCGGCTTCACAGTGGCGGACAATCGTCAAGAATCGCATGGGGCCTAGTCTGCCTGTCGCAGACGGCTGGCAGGATTATTTACCTATGTCACGACCGACCAAGAGCGTTGTTCAGGTAATTCAAGAGATGCCCAAGCGGGCCTTTCGCTGGACCCTCGCCTTTTCCTTTATCCCCTGGTTCTGCCTTGATGCACATTCCGGATTGGCCTATTGGCTGGGCGTGATTTTGAGTGATGCCATCATCGTGGCCTGCGGGCTCATCGCCATTAAAGGTCGTGGTGCCTCGCTCATCTACGAGCTGAAGCGCGTGAGGTTTGACTACCCACTGCGATATTGGGCGGTCGGTTTTCTCGCCAGCATGTGCATCGCCAACTTCTCGTTCAATGCCATGTATCGCAGCCACCACTTTTTAGTTCTCTATCCGTTGGATGGTGGAGGCTTTAGTCACACTTTTGGAGATCTGATTTTCAACATCGGAACGTTCACGATTGTTCCCATTGCCGAAGAACTGATGTTTCGCGGCATGCTGGCGCGCAATGAGTACTTCTGGAAGGGGAAGTACGGGTCCATCATCTTCGCGTCGCTGTGGTTTGCCTCCGGTCACTACCACACCAACTATTTGCCGACCTTCATGAACGCCATCGTGTGGTGTCTGATCCTGCGTCGCACACGGAACATCGCCATCTCCATGACCCACCACGCCGCGTGGAACTTCCTGTGTTCGGTGCCCTTTTTTGTCAGTTACGCGTACCCCGGCTACGAAGGCTGGCACGGGTTTGTTCCGGCCCCTCTTTTCGAAGTCGTCCGCTGGGGGTCGCTGGCGGTGGCCATCGGGTGCTACTACTTCCTCTTCTTTCGAGTCGGCTTAATGCGCCCATATCGTCGCGGAGGTGCTCGACGATGGTGGTCGCGAGTAATTCGCATCGTGAAGTGGCGTCCGCGCAAGGCGAAGCACGCCAAACCCCTCCTTCGACGTACGCGGGCCAGCGCTTAGCCTGAGAGAGTGCTGCTCACCGTTAACCACCTCTCCTACTTCCAGTCCATTGTCATGGGCTTGTTGCAGGGCGTCACCGAACTATTTCCGGTGTCGTCCCTCGGTCACGGAATCATCGTGCCGGGCTTGCTGCACTGGAACAACATGGTGTCGGCTCAGACGTCGAAGGAGTCCTTCTTCTTGGCCTTCCTCGTAGCGCTGCACGTCGGCACCGCGATTGGTCTCATCGTTTACTACGTCTCAACGTGGCGCGACATCGTGCTCGGCACTCTGCGTCAGCTCGGCCGCGTTCGCCGTGACGGCATCTCGGCGCTGACGAATCTCGACAATGCCGACCCGAATTACCGCCTCTTGGTGCTGCTCATCATCGCCACGATTCCGGTGGGACTCGTGGGCTTGGTGTTTGAACACAAGTTGCGCGTTCTCTTCGCGAAGCCGTCCTACGCCGCGGGCTTCTTGGTGGTCAACGGATTTCTGATGGCGGGCGGCGAACTCCTGCGTCGTCGCTCCATGGGCCGTCACGCCGCGGCGGTGCGCATTGAATCCACGACGGCCCTGCAGGCCGCCACGGTGGGTAGCTCGCAGATCTTGGCTCTGTTCGCGGGCATCTCACGCAGTGGTGCGTCCATGGTGGCCGGACTACTGCGTGGTTACTCCCACGAAGATGCCGCTCGCTTCAGCTTCTTGCTCGCGACTCCCGTGATCTTGTTGGCCGGCGTCTACAAGATCACGGATTTCCTCGGTCCCAATGGCGATGGCGTTCGACTGCAGTCGCTCGTGGGTGCCGTGGTGGCCGGCGTGGCGGCCTATCTCTCGGTGCGCTTCTTGTCCACGTGGTTCCACACGCGCACCTTGTGGCCCTTCGCGATCTACAGCGTGATCGCTGGCGGCGCCAGCCTCATCTACTTCGCGAATTAATTATTGAGCGTGAGGCGGCCTTCAACCGCTCGCGCCAAGGTGACCGCGTCCGCGAACTCCACGTCACCGCCCACCGGCAAGCCGGCAGCGGGCTGAGAGACCACCAAGTTCGGCACGTCGAGCAGGCGCGCTAATTGCAATGCGGTGGCTTCGCCCTCGACGGTGGGGCTGAGACACAAGATGACTTCTTTGACGTCCGAGGACTTCACGCGCTGCAGCAGTTCGCGAATCTTGAGACTCTCGAGGGTCACCCCCGAGAGCGGATCGAGCAATCCACCGAGCACGTGATACTGACCGTGAAAGGCACCCGTCGCTTCGACGGCACCCAGCGCGGGCGTGTCTTCGACGACGCAAATGATGCTGCGATCACGGCGGTCATCCGAACACATGCGACACGAACCGGCATCGTCGGTGACGTTGAAGCACACGTCACACAGCGTCAGCGTTTCAGCCATGTGCAAGATGCTC
>CAISIU010000137.1 GCA_903885505.1 uncultured Actinomycetes bacterium
ACGCTTCGCGTCCGGGTTTCTTTCGTGGTGGGCGGTACAGGACTTGAACCTGTGACCCCTTGCGTGTCATGCAAGTGCGCTACCAGACTGCGCCAACCGCCCGTGGGGTTTTACTCTACCAGCCCCTGCTGTCCTCTGGCTTAGTTCGACGACGAGGTCGGCCAGTGAAGACCTGTTCTGAGGCGGGTAACGATGCCCGGCTCGCCGGGGGCCGACGCCATTTTCTCGTGTTGTGCGAGAAAAACGTGCACGGCCGCGTGCGCGTCGGCTTTGGCGTCATGGTTTCCCGCCGCGACCTCGTAATAACGGCAGAGATACGACAAGCTGCGTCGGCGAGGATCGTCCAGATCGATATCACGATGACGCTGAATCACGTCACGAATGGACAATTTCTCGACGTCAAGCGGCAGCGAGTCGTGATGAATTCCATTTTTCTGGAAAACGCCCGAGAGCATTCTGAAATCAAAATCTGGGTTTGCACCGATGAAATGGGCACCTTCGTCGTGCAATCGTGAAATATGAGCCGCAATTTGCGTCGCGGCGGCGACTGGCTTAATCGCCCGCCCGGCCGCAAATTCATCATCCAGGAAACTTTGACTTATTCCATGAATTTGTTGAGATCCAAAAGACACTGATTTATCAGATCTCACAAAAATCTCAATATCTTCGTGGGCCCGATGCACGCCATCTCGATAAATGACAAGCGCGTAGGAAATCGGTTCATCGTCGCCGGCCACAAGACCCGTGGTTTCCGTGTCGAAGCCCACGAGAAGGGTGGGCTTCTCCCATGCATCTATGGAACGATTAACCATGCCCTCACCTTGGCACACCGCCGTGACACCCGTCACGTCGGTTTTTCTGGAGGCGGCGCCCGGATTCGAACCGGGGTGGAGGGCTTTGCAGGCCCCTGCCTAACCACTCGGCCACGCCGCCAGAAGTGATCATCCTACAAGAGTCCCCGTGACACCTCGCACCACGGGTTTCTCGGTAGTCTCGAGATATGCGCATTCGGGGCTTGATTGCCGTTCTTTTACCGCTCTGCACCGTGTTCGTGGCGGGCAGCGCGTCGGCCACATCCAGCCCCCACGCTGTCGCGGTTCAAGTACCTCGCACCTTGATTGCGGGCGTACCCGTAATTCGCATCACGAGCGACGCGACCACCAGTGCGCGCCAACTTCCGGCCTTGGTGACCTCACCGTCCATCGCGACGACGTGGCACGAAATCGGGCCCCACCAGTTTGCGGCCTTGACGACCGCCTCGCTCACGCCGGGGAGCACCTTGACGGTGAACGCCCCGACTGCGATTTCTTGCTCCGACTCGGCGTGCCGTTTCACCTCAACACGGGCCATCTCCATCGACGTGCCGCTCAACGTCACGTGGTTGCAGTCTCTATTGGCAGTGACGAATTATCTGCCCGTCAGCTTTACCTCCACCTCGGGATCGGCCCCCACGTCACCGAGCGTGACGGGAACATTTGCCTGGCGATTCCCCCTTCTGCCGCTCTCGGTGCACTCGCTGTGGATCCCCGGCGTGAACAACGTGCTGGTTAAGGGGGCCTTGATGAGCTTCCAGAATGAACACGCCATGCGCCCGACCGGAATTGCCGACTCGGCGACCATCTCTTCTCTCGTCAACATGGTGACGGCGGGCAAGGTCTCCTCGCGAACGTGGAACTACGTCGACGTGAGTGAGCGCCGCCCTCAGCGCACCACGTTGTTTGTGGACGGCGTGCAAAAGATGTCGACCTTGGCCAATACCGGTGTGGCGGGTGCCACCACACCCCTTGGCACCTACCCGGTCTACATTCACATCAAGTTCCAGTGGATGACGGGTCAAAATCTTGATGGTTCGCACTACCGCGACCCGGTGAATTGGATTAGCTACTTCAACGGCGGCGACGCTTTGCACGAGTTCTATCGCTACACCTACGGGTGGCCGCAATCCCTCGGCTGCGTAGAGATGCCGCACAGCGCCGCGCAGGCCATGTGGCCTTACACCCCGATAGGGACCCTCGTTACCGTTCATGCCTAAGGCGACGTCTCGCCTCACCGTGGGCGCCCTTCACCAAAGTGGCCTCCTCATGGTGTGGGCGGGAATCTTGGTGCTGGCATTTGCGGGCTATCAGTTGTGGTTCACCGACTTGGTGCAGCAACATTCCCAGAGCCAACTAGCGACTCGCGTGAACACGTACATCCCCGTCGATGGCACCTTGCCCACTGGTCCGGCCGTTCCCGCACCCACCACGAAGCGCACCCCTCCCACCGGCAACTGGTTGGGAACGATTTCGGGACCCACCATTGGACTTAGCCAAGTCATCTTGCAGGGCACCGATCTCGACCAACTTCGCCTCGGGCCGGGTCACTACCCCGCTACCCCATTGCCCGGCGAAGCGGGGAACGTCGCCATCGCGGGTCACCGCACTACCTGGGGCCACCCCTTTCGTCACCTGGATCAATTGCGTATCGGTGACCCTTTGGTCGTCACGACCGTGCAGGGTCGTTTTCTCTATCGGGTGACGAAGAGCTTCGTGGTGGCGCCCACCAATACCTCGGTCATCGCCCCGTCGAGTGCCAACGAGCTCACCCTGACGACGTGCAATCCGCCCTATTCCGCCGCCACGAGACTGGTGATTCGAGCGGTACTGACTCACAGCGACCGTCGGTCCACCCCGCTGCACGTGCCGGCCTCCAGTTTCGTGACCACCAAGGTCATCAGCCTCAACGGTGGGAACGAAGGATGGTGGCCCATCTTTTTCTACGGTGAAATTCTGCTGCTGACTTTTGGCATCGGCCAGCGTTGGTGGCATCGCAGCACCCGGCGACCGCTGGTGCTGGTCGTCCTCACCGCCCTCGTGGTGCCGAGCGTGCTGGGTCTCTTTAACGGCATCTCGTGGCTGCTCCCGGCGGGATACTGACCATGAGCTGGACTGTCGACCCCGCCACGGCGTTTCGCCACGCGCTGGCCCCCGAGGATCGTCAGCGCATTCCGCGATATGCCGCCTTGCTCAGCGAGTGGGAATCGTCCACCCTCGCCGGTGACCTCTTGCTCGCCGCCCCCGCCACGCAACGAAATCCCATGCTGATGCTGGCGGCCCTTCATTTCGAGGCTCGACGCGGCCACCCCCAACTTGCGGAGCTCTTTCGCGACATCTCCGTCATCGAGCCGGTGACGTGGGCTCAGGCGGTTCATCTCGCGCTTTGTGATGAACCCGAGCTCATCACAAAGCATCTGCATCGCCGCACCCAAACGAACGAACTCGGTCGTAGCGCGTCGTATGACTACCTGCTTCGATCGCTCGTCGACCCCGACGAGGAACTGCACCTCATTGACGTCGGCGGCTCGATGGGAATGAATCTCTTCCCTGACCTGGTGTGTGATGATTCGCGCCCCATCGGTGACCCCCTTCGGCTCACCTGCGAGGTGAAGGTCCCCTCGCCCGTCGTCTCAGACAGCTACCGCGTGTCGCGCCGCACCCTCGTTGACTCAGCACCTCTTGACTTTCAGAACGCTGATGACCGTGAGTGGTTGCGCGCCTGCCTCTGGCCCGAACAACCCGAGCGCCTCGCTCGATTCGACGCCGC
>CAISIU010000138.1 GCA_903885505.1 uncultured Actinomycetes bacterium
GCAATGGTGATGATGTACGGCAGCGCACTAATGAACTGCTGCGGGATCACCAACTGGTTGAGGTAGATGTTGAGATTCGCGCTCATGGCAATCGTGAAGCCGAAGAGCAGCGACGCGGCCAGTGCGCCATAGGGGCGCCAGCGACCAAAGATCATGATGGCCAGAGCGATGTATCCGTATCCGTTAGTCATGCCGTAGCTAAACGACGAACCGGGTCCGACGGTGAACGCCGCCCCACCGATACCCGCGATAAAGCCGCCCAAGATCACCGCGCCGTAACGCATACGCGACACCGAGACACCGACCGTCTCTGAGGCAATGGGCTTCTCGCCCACCGAACGAACGCGAAGTCCCCAGCGAGTGCGGTAGAGCAGGATGTTCACGGCTACCACCATCAAAACGGCGACGAATACCAGGACGTTCTGGTCAAAGAGAACCGGGCCGAGGACGGGAATCTTGGAGAGACCGGGCACCGCCCATACGGGCAGCGGCTCGGACTGGTTGAGGTTCTGGTGGAAGTTCAACACCTGCGAGCTCAAGAACTGGGTGATGGCGCTACAGAAGGCCACAATCACCACGCCCACGATGACCTGGTCAGCCTTGTAGCGAAGGGCCATGACGGCGAGCAGGGAGCCCATCAGGGCGCCAAAGACGCCACCGAGCAGCACCGCGAAAGTCTTCGAGACGCCCGCACCGTTGAAGGCGCTCACGAACATCACCGAACTCATCGCGCCGACCATGAACTGGCCCTCGATCGCAATATTCACCACTCCCGATCGCTCACAAATCGTGCCCGACAGCGATCCGAACATGAGGCAGGTAGCCGCCGACACCGAGATGGCGAGGAGGGACGTCAATTGGAGGTGAAGCCCCGACACGTCCGATCCACGCGCCACCCAGACGAGGAAGGTGAGCAGGAAAGCAATCAGCGAGGCGTACAGCGTGGCCGACGCACCACGGTCGTAACGCTTCCACGCGAGGTGTGCGCCCGCAATGACCGACAGAATGCCAATGGTCCATCCGACGAGGTGGACAGGGACGGTCCACGTGCGCAATATGCCGTCGACGTTGACGTGACGCCACAGCGAAATCGGCCACAGAGCCAGCAAGACAGCGACTGCGCGAACGAGCCACGTGGCCGGACGCGGGAGGGTGAGTTGGCGCCCACGGAAGTTCGTGGAGGTGACACTCAGTCCCGCCACCAGCAACGCCACGACGAGGACAACAATCCGCGACGTCCCGGACAGTTCCGGCACGCTGACCGAACTGTTTGATCCGAATTCGATGGTGGTCTTGAGGCCTGACTGCGTGCGGCCCATCCACAGGATTTCGAGGATGCCGAACACCGCGGCGGTGATGCCGTATGCGCGGGCGCGGGCCCTCGAGACCGACCTCAGATTTTCGAGGGTGACAATTTCGACCGAGGTGCTCATGCCGCCGCTCCTTGTGCACTCGGCGCGGCACGACGTGCGGGCTCGCGGAGTTTGAACATTTCGATGATGAGGGCCGGCGTGGCGACACAGAAGACCACGACCGCTTGGATGACCTGGGCCAATGAGTAGTCGATGTTCGTCGGCGTCACGGCCTGCATGATGTGACCACCGGTGGCCATCGCACCAAAGAAGATGGCGCCGAAGAAGACGCCCCACGGGCGATTACGGCCAAGGAGAGCCACGGTGATGGCGTCAAAACC
>CAISIU010000139.1 GCA_903885505.1 uncultured Actinomycetes bacterium
AGTGTCGACCGCGGCTTTAGGTCCGCGTGGCGCACCGTGTTGGCGGCCGACCTTGTCAGTTTGCTGGCAGCGGTTCTCCTCTACATGATCGCTATCGGCAGCGTTCGCGGTTTCGCGTTCTTCTTGGGACTGTCGACCTTGCTCGACATTCTCATGACCTGGTTCTTCACTCGTCCCTTGGTGATGGTGCTCGGCCGTCGCAGTTCGAGTGACTCGAAGTTGTCCATGGCAGCGGGCATGGGCGCAGGAGGTTCGAAATGAGCATCGGTTCCACTTTTGGACGCCTTTACCGCGGTGAAACGACGACTGACTTCGTCGGGCGTCGCAAGACCTGGTTTGCCGTTTCGTTAGTGATCATCTTGCTGGGTGTGGTGTCGGTGGGCCTGCGTGGTCTCAACTTGGGCATCGACTTCAAGGGTGGTACTTACTGGGAGGCGACGTTCAGCGGCGCTGCTCCGAGCACGGCCACCATTAGCACCGCGGTCACCAACGCGGGACTGACTGACCCCACGATTTTCGTTCTGGGTGGCAAGACCATTCACGTTGAAGCCAACACCAACTCGTTTACCGGCTCGCAGTTGCAAACCGTGGTGAACAAGGTGGTGGCGGCCCTCGAGAAGATCACTCATACCAAGAACGTGACCACCAACAGCATTGGACCCACCTGGGGTAGCCAAGTGACGGGTCGCGCCCTGTGGGCCCTTCTCGCCTTCTTCTTTGCCGTGGTGATCTACATCTCGTTCCGCTTTGAGCCCAAGATGGCCCTAGCGGCTTTCATTGCCATGATTCACGACTTGCTCGTGACGGTTGGCGTGTACTCCATCTTCAATCTTCAGGTGACGCCGGACACGGTGATTGCCATCTTGACGATTTTGGGCTACTCGCTCTACGACACGGTGGTGGTCTTTGACCGCGTGCGTGACAACACGCATGGCATTTTGAAGGGTGGAAACCTCACTTACAGCGAAATGGTCAACCTCTCGATGAACCAGACATTGGCTCGCTCCATTAACACCTCGTTGGTGGCCATTTTGCCGGTGTTGTCGGTCCTGCTCGTGGGTGCGGAGATTCTGGGAGCAACGACGCTGCAAAACTACGGTTTGGCGCTCTTCGTTGGCCTGTTAAGTGGTGCCTACTCGTCAATCTTCATTGCGTCGCCGATTCTGGCCTGGCTGAAGGAGCGCGAACCGCGTTTCAAGGACTTGGCTATCCGCCTCGGCAAGCAGACGGATCGAGTGTCATATTCGCCATCTCAAGCCGCCGCTCTGATTGGCAGTGAGGGCGTCACCGCGCGTTCGTCCGTGAAGGGTGGAGCCGTTACTCCTCGGGGCCGTAAGCAGAAGCGCCGGTAAGTCGACGTGGCCGAAGTCGGGGAGTCTTCACCAGCTCTCTATGCGGGGCTCTTAGATACCTGTGAACGTCAAGACGGCCACGACCTCGAACTACTAACTCGCGCGGCGGCCGCGGCGACGTCGGCCCATGACGGGCAGATTCGCCGCTCGGGCGAGCCCTATATCACCCATCCGATTGCCGTCGCGCAGATTGTGGCGGACCTGGGCCTCGATGACATCACCATTTCCGCAGCGTTGCTGCACGACGCGGTGGAAGACACGTCGATGAGCCTCGAGATGGTGGCGGTAAAGTTCGGCGATCACGTGGCGGCCGTCGTGGACGGGGTCACCAAGTTGGATGCTCTGCAGTTTGAGAGCAAGGAAGCCCAGCAGGCGGCCACCATCCGCAAAATGTTCATCGCCATGGCGCAGGACTGGCGAGTCCTACTCATCAAACTGGCTGACCGGCTGCACAACATGCGCACCATTGCCGTGATGCCCGTGGCCAAGCAGCGTCGCATCGCACAGGAAACCCTGGACGTCTACGCCCCCCTCGCGCACCGATTGGGTGTGCAAGCGGTGAAGAGTCAGCTGGAAGATCTGAGTTTCGCCACCGTGCATCCCAAGCGCTACGCCGAAATTGAGCAGATGGTCGCCACCCGCGCCCCCGAGCGTGAGGCTTACGTCGTCGAGGTGGTGGACATCCTTAAGCAGAAGCTTCGGTCTCTGTCGATCGACGGAGATGTTCGAGGTCGCCCGAAGCACCTGTGGTCTATCTACGAAAAGATGGTCATCAACGGCAAGGAATTTGACGAAATCTTTGACCTGGTTGGCCTCCGCGTCGTCACCGAAGACGAACGAGACTGTTGGGCGGTTCTCGGGGCTATTCACGCGCTGTGGTCCCCGGTGCAGGGTCGCTTCAAGGACTACATCAACTCGCCGAAGTTCAACATGTATCAGTCGCTGCACACCACGGTGGTGGGTCCTCGCGGCAAGCTGGTTGAAATCCAAATACGCACGAGCGAAATGCACCGACGTGCCGAGTTTGGAATCGCGGCGCACTGGGGCTACAAGGAGAACGCCACGTCGAAGGACATCGCGTGGATGCAGCGCATTGCGGACGTCTCTGATGAAGAAGAAGATCCGGTGGCGTTCCTTGAGGCGCTCAAACTCGATCTAGGGCGCGATGAGGTCTACGTCTTCACGCCCAAGGGCCGCGTGTTGCCGCTGGTGGCCGGCGCCACGCCCATTGACTTCGCATACGCCGTCCACACCGAAGTGGGCCACAAGTGCGTGGGCGCCAAGGTCAATGGCCGGTTGGTGCCGTTGACCACCGTTTTGCATAGCGCCGATGTGGTCGAGATTCTGACGAATAAGTCGACCGACGCCGGACCGTCTCGAGACTGGCTGTCGTTGGTGGCGTCGTCACGCGCGAAGTCGAAAATCCGTCAATGGTTCCAACGCGAACGTCGTGAAGATGCCATTGAAGCGGGCCATGATGAGATGACGAAGGCGCTGCGCCGTGAGGGCCTTCCCATTGCGCCAACCTTCGCGTCCAGCACTTTGGCGGACCTCGCTACCACCTTGAACTTTGAAGACCTCGACGGCCTTCTCATGGCTATCGGCGCCGGGCAAATTTCCGTCACTGCCGTGGTGCAGCGACTTCGTCGCGAACTGGGTGGGGGAGCGGTCGAGCAACTGCCCAGCACGGCTCATCGACCTACCCGCGTGGATCGCCGCCGCACGTCGGGCGTCTTTGTGGAGGGTCTTGACGATGTCATGATTCACCTCGCTCGCTGCTGCTCGCCGGTGCCAGGTGACGCCATCATCGGCTTCGTGACGCAAGGCCGTGGAGTGTCGGTTCACCGCTCTGACTGCTCCAATGCGGCCAGTTTGTCGGGGCGCCTCGGTGACCGCGTGATTGACGTGGAATGGGATGCGTCGGCGAAGGGTGCGTACCGAGTGTCTTTGGAGATTCGAGCCTTCGACCGATCCAATCTGCTTTTCGACGTGTCACGCATCGTGGCCGAACACCATCTCAACATCATCTCGAGCCAGTCATCCACCTCATCAGACCGAATTGTGCGAATGGTGTTTGAAGTCGAGCTCGCCGATCCGGGACACTTGGCCAGCCTGTTATCGGCACTTCGTAGCGTGGACGGTGTCTTTGACGCCTATCGTGAACTGCCGGGAAGAAAGGTGCGATCGTGAGCAAGGAACTGTCATCGCCCAACGGCACACACGACGTTCTGCCGCCGCAGTCGCGACGCTGGGAATTTCTTATTGGCACCTTCTCTGAGCTGGCGCGTCGCGGAGGCTTCGGCCTGGTGGTGCAGCCCATGTTTGAAGACGTGGCGGTGTTCAATCGCGGCATTGGCGAGGGCAGCGAAGTGGCGCGTAAGGAGATGTACGTCTTTACCGACCGCGGAGACCGAACCTTTGCCCTTCGTCCCGAAGGTACCGCTCCCGTGGCTCGCGCGTACGTGCAGCACCACCCCACACCGCCCTGGAAGGTGTGGTATGCCACCCCCGCTTTTCGCTATGAGCGCCCCCAAGCGGGTCGCTATCGCCAGCACCACCAACTGGGAGTTGAAGTGCTGGGCACCGATGACCCGATCGTGGATGCGGAAGTTATCGCCCTCGCGCATGATTTCTACACCGCCATTGGTCTTTCGAACTTCTCGCTCCTTCTCAACTCCATGGGTGACCGAGTATGTCGACCGGCCTTCGTGGACACGTTGCGGGCCCATCTCGAGTCGCGAATGTCAGATCTGTGCCCCGAACACGTGGCAACGGCGACGGAGAACCCGCTTCGCGTAATTGATTGCAAGAAGCCGCAGTGTCGTGCGGTGATCGGCGAGGGTCCCGTCCTTGACGATCATCTCTGTGACAGTTGCCGCGAGCATTTCCACGCGGTCGGCACGGCCCTTGATGCCATGGGGATTTCGTGGACCCGTCAGCACACCTTGGTGCGTGGATTTGATTACTACAACCGCACCACCTTCGAATTCGTGTCGCACGCCCTCGATGGAGCACAAAACGCCATCGGCGGGGGAGGGCGCTACGACCAGTTGGTTGAAGACTTGGGTGGCGACCCCACGAGTGGAATCGGATTTGGATCCGGTATCGAGCGGCTGTTGTTGGCGCGCGAGGCCGAAGGAATCTCCGATGTGGAGCTCGATGACCGTCGCGGCCTTGACGCCTTCGTTATCGACACCACCCGCGACATTCGAGTGACGTCGCTGATCTCTTCGTTACGACACGCGGGACTGGCGGTCGACCGCGCGTATGACCGCAAGTCCATGCGGTCACAGTTCAAGGTGGCAGATCGCTCCGGTGCGGCGGTGGCGCTCATCATCGGACCGACGGAACTCGACGAGAACGTAGTAACCATGCGCTGGCTGCGAAATGGC
>CAISIU010000140.1 GCA_903885505.1 uncultured Actinomycetes bacterium
CCAGACGGTCGCCATCGCGTCACATTCCAGGTCAAGTACCAGCTCAGGATTCGCGAGGTCGCTGTGCGCGACGAGAACCCATGGCGAACGGCATCGCCGGTACGCCGCAGTGAGGGTGTCATTGAGTCCCGTATCGTCGATGATCCACCGCTCACAGCCGAGTGGTTCGAGCCACTGTGACGTAGCGTCATCATTCACCACGAGAATGGGGTGGCACATGGCGAGATGCTGAACGGTGTTTCTCACCAGCGTCCACGACGCGTCGACACGTTCGGCCGCGGTGAGCTCGAGGCGCGACTTTCCCGACTGCGGTGATTTCACCGGGACGAGAACAGTGAGATCGAGGTCACGCAATCTCGCCATGTGCGTCACTTTAGGTCTCTAGATGATTACCCTCGAGGCGTGAGCACCGGCCCCACTTTTGATATTGAGTCGCAGTGGTGGGATAGCGGGAATGTCGTCGTCGGCCTAGACGAGGTAGGGCGCGGTTCGCTGGCCGGACCCATCGTGGTGGGTGCGGTGGTGTGGCAACGTGACTCGTTGGTGCCCGAGGGCATCAGGGACTCAAAGAAGATGAGCGATATGCGTCGTCGCCAGGTTGCGCCGATTATCTGGGAACGAGCGGCGGCCGCGGCGATCGGCCAGGCCTCCGCCGAGGAAATTGACCTCTGGGGAATTCGTCTCGCACAAGCCGTCGCGGCCCAGCGCGCGCTCGATTGCTTGGCGTTCACCCCGACCGCCCTCATCGTTGACGGGCCGAGCAACTTCGTTCAGCCACCATCGCAGATGTCGCTCGCGGGCGCCACGGCTCCGCTCGGGACTTGGGGTCACCTGCCGGCCACCTGCATCGTGAAGGGAGACGACGCGTCGCTATCGGTCGCGGCTGCGGCCATCATCGCCAAGGTCTGGCGCGACGATTACATGCACGACCTCGAGTCGTCTCTCCCGGGATACGGCTTTGCGGAGCATGTCGGGTACGGCACCGCGGACCATCGTGCCGCCATTGTCGCCCTAGGACCCTCACGGGAGCATCGCCAGACCTGGCACCTCGTCGATTAACGGCGCCACGACTCCGGCATGAAGGGAGAGAGCGGGTTAATCGGGCCGGTCGTGAGGCGACGGGCCTCATAGAGAGTCACGAGCGAGGGGAGCCAGATCTCGGCGGCCTGCGTTCGTGCCGTGGCATCGTAAAGAGACAGATTCCCCGTCGGGGTGAGACTCGCCGTGATCGCCGCATCGAGAATGCTGTCGCTGAGGTGCCCGACATTGAACGCCGACCCAGTGGCGAGGTGATTCTCGCCAGAGGGGTACATGTTGGGGGAGTAGAGATAACCATTCGTCCACAGCGCGAAATCCCACTTCGTCGGTGAGCCCAGCACCGTGGTGACGAGTTGGTCGTGCGCGATGGGGGTGACCGTGAGGGTGACGCCCACACGTGCCCACTGGCCCGCCAGCGAGCGAGCGAGATTCGTCAGGGCGCTCGACGAGCTGTCCACGATGATCGAAAAATAAAGGGGGGTGGCGACGGGAACTCCGCACAGAGTGGCGTTCACGCACGCTCCGGAGGAGAACCCGTGGGCTGCCAACTGCTGTCGAGCGGCAGCGAGTGACAGTGCCGCGGTGGGAGGTGCGATACCAAAGGGGTTTCCCAGCGTGCCCGGCACCGGCCCCGCTGTCGCGATGGCCGCACCCTTAGCACCGTCTTTCACCAATAGTGCTTGACTCGTTATTGAGTTCAGGAAGTGGCGAAACCACGCTTGACGCAGCAAGATGCCCGCCGATCCCTTTGCGCCACTCGTCGACACGGTATTGATTACGGCCGAAGGGTCCACCCACGAGGGCGCGGCGGAGATGCGGTATCCCGCTTTCGTCCACGCCGATGGTTGAGCCAGCGAGAGATGGGCGAGGTCGAGGGGTGACTTGATGGCCCCGAGCGAGACGGGGGCCCAGTCGACCTTCCCGGTCGCGACGAGGCGGGCGCAGTTGCTCAGCGAACCGCACGCCGTCACGACCAGCGTGGAGGCCGACGGGGTGGTGAGCGAATACCGCGGATTTTGCACGTAGGTGAGCTCGCTGTCGGTGGCCTTGCTCAGGCGCCACGGACCATCCACGAGAGCGAACAGCCGCCCCGCGAGCGAGGAGGTCTGCGCCCACTGACTACGCAGGCGACCGAGCAAGGTCATCACGTCGCGCACTTCCGTGCAGGTGCGAGCCATGAGTCGATTACTCACGGTGGCCACGGACAACACCCCGGTGACGTCATGCGTGTTCGCGACACCGTTGCCGGGACCCGAGTTTCCGTTGCCAATCCAGGAGTTGCTGTGACAACCACCACTGACCGTGCTCATGGAGGCCAGAGCATTGGGTGAGGTCGTGTACACCGGCGCGGTCGACGAGAAGGTCGTGGGCACAATGTCCCACGCGCTAGGCAGCGGGGTGATGCTGGTGAGCTGATTGGCGGTGAACCACGCCGGGTTGACCGGTCGCGACAGATTTAGGGTCAGGCTGTTGCCGCTCACCGTCACCGACGAGATGAGATCGGGCAGTGATCTCGCGACGCCCGCGACGGGTCGCAGATAATTTGCGTCGGCCGACGGGTATGCCGCCACCAGGTTGAGCCAAAAGATGATGTCGGCCGGTGTCACCGCACTGCCATCGCTCCAGAGGGCTTGCGGCTTCACCGTGATGGTGACGGCGGTGTCGGTGGAGTTGTACACCGGATCGAGGGCGAGCGAATTCGCGCTGTTAAGAGCGGGGGTGTTTCCGGTCCCCATCCAGTACAGCGGTCGATACATCAAGTGTTGGAACCACAGAGTGTTGGCAGCTGACGCATCGCGAGCGGACATGAAGGGAAAGATGTCTGTCGGCCACGCGCTCGGTGGCAGGCCTACCGTCACCGTCCACGGAGTGGGGTTGATCACCGGAGGCTTCGTGGTGGTCGTCACCCGGGTGGTGGTCGCGACGTGCGTAGTTGTGGTGGTGGTTGCTCGATTCGTGGTGGTCACGCCATGCGCGGTGGTGGTCGTGCGCAGGGTGCTCGAGGTGGCGTGGTTTATCAGCGCCGAACTCGCAGCCGAGGGCAACAGGACGAGGCCTAAGCCCAGAGCCCCGACGAGGGAGCGAAGTCTCGGCGCCGTCATGGCTGAGACCCTAGCCAGCCTCGACTAGTTCGTCGAGGTCAGAGCGCGGTCGATGGCCTGGCGAACCGTGGGGTCGTCAAAGACAAATCCGGAGGTGACGAGGCGATCGGGCACAACTCGCTGGCTGATGAGAAGCAACTCGTCAGCCATTTCGCGCCCGAGGGCGAGGCGCAGGGCGGCCGACGGGGCCGCGGTCAGAGCGGGACGGTGCACAGCAGATCCCAGCGCCGCCGTGAAGTCGCGGTTCGTGCACGGTTCGGGAATCACCACGTTGACCGGTCCATCCACCGCGGCGTCGAAGCAATGAATGATGGCGCGCACCGTGTCGTGGAGCGAAATCGGGCTCATCCACTGGCGTCCCGAACCGAGACGTCCTCCCAAGCCACTTTTAAAGAGGGGCAGTTGCTTGCCGAGTGCTCCGCCGGATTTGCTGAGCACGATGCCGGTGCGCAAGGTCGTGAGGGCGCAGGCGTCATTGGCGACCTCGCGCCCCGCCGCTTCCCAGGCCTCACATACGTCGGCGAGAAAGCCCTCACCGCGAGTCGATACCTCGTTCACGACGTCATCGCCGCGCGAACCGTAAAAACCGATCGCGGATCCCGCAATCAGGCGGGCCGGAGGGGTGTCGCCCCAGAGATTGCGTAGCGCTCGAGTGCCATTAACTCGCGACAGGAGAATCTGACGCTTGTAGGCCGCGGTCCAGCGCTTGTCGCCGATGCCCGCACCGGCCAGGTGGATGACCGCATCGAGGTTCGCCACGCGGCCACGATCAGAGGTCTCGCCGGTATCGGCATTCCACGTCAATTCGCGGGGGTGGCGCGGTGCGCGACGGGTCAGGACGACAACCTCGTCGCCGCGTGCTTCGAGGGTGGTGACGAGCGCGGAGCCAATTAGCCCCGTGCCCCCGGTGATAGCGAGACGACTCATGACTCCACCGTAGAGGTGATGAGCCGCGCCACGACATCGGGCTGTGCCAGATGGGCACCGTGGGAGGCCTTCTCGAGGGCCACCTCGCTCAGCGCGAGGCCCGCGCTGCGCAGTCCGCTGGCGCAATCGGCGTAATACGCGCGATGCGGTCCATCGCCGTAGGCCATGGTGACCGGCACCGTGATGGCGGCGACATCAAAACTGAGCGGAGCGTGCAGTTCTCGAAGGTCCGCCTGCAGGGCGGGACCGTCAAAGAGGCGTTCGTCGCGTGCGTCGGGGGCAAGTCGCTCCCAGATGGCATCGCCAATCATGCGTCGAAAGAACAGTTCGGCCTCGGTCGCGGGGTCATCAGACAGGCTGCGAACCGTGCCGGGAATGCTCGTGAACCAGGGGAGTGGAGGTTCGTACGCGATCACCTGTCTGACGGGAGTGGCGCGTGCGGCGCTCGCGAGCGCAATCAGACCTCCAAAGGAGTGACCAAAGAGCACCACCGGATGCGTCGGGGAAAGCTCGTCGATGAGGCGACGCACGTCGTCGACATCTTGCGCGAGTGTGCCCGGGCCGAGGTCGCGTGACCCGCCGTATCCGCGCCGGTCGGGGGCGTAAAAGGACCACCCCGGCAGGCGTCGAGCGACGCGAGCGAACGAGGCGGCTCGGTCAAGGCCGCCGTGAAGGGCGATGACGACGCCGACCGGATCGGTTGTTTCGCTGGCCGAGACGGCCAATCCCCAAGAATTCCCGTAGTTGCTCGGTCTCAGTCCGAGGCGCGTTAGGCGCGAATCGCTCACGTGGCGACGCTACCGGTTGGCCTCACGGAATGGAGCCAACCTCTCCTAGGCTGTATGTCCGTGAGC
>CAISIU010000141.1 GCA_903885505.1 uncultured Actinomycetes bacterium
ACGTACTCCGCGCCGTACATCTCGGCGGCGAGCTTCCGCGCGGCGCGCAAGGCCTCGTCCGACAAGGTGGTCGAGTCCGTACGCATGTAGGTAATCCAACCCTGCTCATACAAACGCTGGGCGGCGCGCATGGTGCGCTCGGGGTCAAAGCGCAGCTTGCGGCTGGCCTCGATCTGTAGCGACGAGGTCATAAACGGCGGCTGGGGACGCTGGGTGCGTGGAGTCGAGGTGATCGAGTCCACGTGGACCTGGTGGCCCGGCAACGCGGCGCCGATGGCCGCCGCGGTCACGCCATCGAGGGCGGCCACGTCGGCCGTGGGGTCAATCTGCCCAGCGGCGTCGAAGTTCTTACCGGTCGCCAGGGGACGGCCATCAAGAGCGTCCATGGTGATCTCCACCGTGGCGTCGCTCGTGGTGGCAATGGCGGTGACGTCATACCAACCGGCAGGTACGAAGGCCATGCGCTCGCGTTCACGCTCGACGACCAGGCGCACCGCGACGGACTGCACGCGACCGGCGGAACGCGCCTTGTCTACCGCTCGCCACAGCACCGGCGAGACTTCATATCCGACCAAGCGGTCGAGGAAACGGCGGCCTTCCTGGGCGTCCACGAGGTGCTGGTTGATGTCACGAGTGTCGTCCACCGCGCGCTGAATGGCGGCGGGGGTGATTTCGTGAAACACCATGCGCTTGACCGGAATCTTGGGCTTGAGGACCTCGAGCAAGTGCCACGCAATGGCCTCTCCCTCGCGGTCTTCATCGCTCGCGAGGTAGAGCTCGTCAACTTCCTTGAGGGCCGCCTTTAGCTCCGAAACAATCTTCTTGCGGTCCGAGGAGACGACGTAGACCGGCTGAAAGTGTTCGTCGACGTTGATGCCGAGGCGCGCCCACTTTTCCCCCTTGATGGTCGCGGGGATCTCCGCGGCACTTTCGGGGAGGTCGCGAATGTGGCCCACGGAGGGCTTGACGATGAAGTCGGGGCCCAGCATGGACTGGATACGGGTGGCCTTAGCCACCGACTCCACAATCACGAGAGCGCGAGCCACTAGGCCACCTCCTTTCGCATCTCACTGGCGTTCATTATGCCCCTCACACTAAGAGTGAGGGGGAACAGGGTAAAAAATTCCTTAGTCGTCACTCGCGGGACCCGAGACAATCTCGTACTCGGGGTTCATAATCACCGCTTCACGATTCAGGCTGGTGACGGTGCCGGTGACAATAAGACGCGTGCCACGCTCGATGCCCGGGACGTCATTTCGACCCTGGAAGACCAAGGTGATGGAGCCCGACGCGTCGGCCAACTGGCACTTGAGTTCGTGCACGCCGTCGGCCCCGAGGGTCATGGAACGCACGCGACCGGCCACGGTGGTGTGGTCACGTTGGTTGAGCGTGCCGATCTGTCGCGTCTCGATCTTGGTGAGCGCGGCGGCGAGCTTGAGGTCCGGCTCGAGGTGGGCGTCTTCACGCACCCCCCCACGCAGAATTTCCTCGGGGGTGGTCTCGGTCGTCGCGACCGGGCCACTGGCCCCCACGGTCACGCGATAGGGCAAGATCGTCGCCGCGGCGCGCGGCACGAACATCACGGCGGCCGCCATGGCGTCTGCGGTGCGGTCGTGCAGCAGTCGGGTAAGTCGCGAGCTCACGCCACGACGGGGAAAAATCACCATGCAAAACACGCGACTGTCACGACAGATGTCGGCGACCATCTCGAGGGCGGCGCGGTCGATGCGGCGGTCTTCGCAGTCGGCAATCTCGAGGTCGATGTGCGACGAGGCGGTGCCCTCTTCGCCCCACTTCTCGAGCAACATCGCGGTCACGCGCGGGTCAATGTCAAAGTGCACCGCGCGCACTGAGGAGGCCGTGAGGGTCATCGCGTACTGCAGCGCACGCTCGGTGGCGACGTCGTAGGTGTCGACGAAGACCACCACGCGGTGAATGGAGTACTGCGAGCTGCGGTGGTGCTCGAGGTCAGTGAAGGCCACGTCTTCGGCGGTGTACTGCTTATTCAGTCGCACCAGCAACCAGAACATGATGGGGCCGGCAATCACCACCACCCAGGCACCCTCCGAGAACTTCACCACGGCAAAGACCAGGGCGATGAGTAGTGACACCGACGCGGAGGCGGCGTTGACCGCGACGCCACGGCGC
>CAISIU010000142.1 GCA_903885505.1 uncultured Actinomycetes bacterium
GACACTTCACGACGGACTCCAAGTGGGCGACACGAGCGGCCCGGGTCGTCGACGACGGCTGCGAGACGACGGCCAGCACCGCTACCGCGATCAGCGCCACCACGAAGAAGCGAAAGGAGCCAAGTGCTTTCGTCATTGCGCCATCACTATGGCCTTATCGAGCTGACTCGCCGTGACGGCCCCCACAAAGGCGGCCGCGACGCGACCCGAGCGGTCGATGACGAAGGTCGTCGGTGGCGCCGTCACCCCAAAAGCATTCGCGAATTGGCCGCCGTTGTCAACCGCGGTAGGAAACAAATTGCCGTATTGACGCTCAAAGCTCAGGGCGTTACTCGCGAGGTCATTGAAGAGGACGCCCACCACTTGTACGTGATCGAGTCGGTTATTCCACGCAAAGGTCGATAGCTCCGGGGACTCCGTGATGCATGGTCCGCACCAACTCGCCCAGAAATTAATCACGGTGATATCCGGCGAGCGCCCTCCCAGGTGAACGCTGCCGCCGTGAATGAGCGACAAAGTAGCTGTGGGCGCAGCCTTACCGAGAAGCGGCGACGCCACCTTCACGTCATCGGCCGCGGGTCGCGTGCCGAGGAATACCGACAAGATCACCACGAAGAGAGCGGCCACTGCCCCCGCAACGAACAGGGGTCGCTTCATGAGTCGCGCCGACGCCACAGGGAAAGAATGGAGCCGAGACCGACGACAAAACCGCCAATCCACATCCAATAGATCATCGGCTCGACCGTGACGCCAATCGCGACCGATCCCGTCGGCAGGTTCGACGCCACTTGCGGGCCCGAGACGGTGCCCTGTCCCACGGCGTCCAAGGTGACGTAGACGTCACGCCAGAGCGAGGAATCAATGCCCGGGGTGGCCACGTCTTGGCTCTCGCGTCCGCGAAAGCTCGTAATCGCCGGCAAGATGACGGTTCCCCCATTGACGTGCACCACCAATTGCGTCTGCACCTTGAGCGAATCTGACACGCTGCGAATGGCGTCGAAGGTCACGACGTTGCCGGCAATTTCGGCCGACTGGCCACGAGCAAGCGAGAACTCTTGGCGCGAGACAAAACTCGTCGCACTCACGATGGCCACCGCCATCATCACGATGCCGAGGTGCACCACCATGCCACCGGCCGAGGGTCCCGTGAAGGCTCGCCAGCGAGCGTCACCACGCTGACGCGCCGCGCGCCACGAACCGGCGAGCGAGCGCACGGCTGAGCCGGCGGCCAAAGCCGCCAGGAAGTAGGCGGCGAGGGGAACCACCCGATGAATGCCGGCGACCCACGAGGTGGCCGTGATGAGAAGGGCAATCCACGCGACGGGACGAAGACGTCGCCAGAGCACGGCGGCGGTCGCTCGTCGCCAGCCCGCCACCGGAGCCACCGCCATGAGCAGGAGCAGAACGATGGAGGCGGGCGCCGCCACGTGAACGAAATAGGGAGCACCCACGGTGACCACGCTGCCGTTGACGGCCTGATACAAAATCGGAAACACCGTGCCGAGCAGCACCACGATGGCAAATCCAATAAACAAAATGTTGTTGGCGACAAAGAGTCCTTCGCGCGACGAGGGCGACTCGATGCCCACCGGCGAGCGAAGGGCGTCACCACGCCACGCAACCAACATGGCCCCCGCACCGACGGTGAGAGCGAAGAAGCCAATGAGGATGGGGCCAAGAGTTGACGTAGAAAAAGCGTGAACGCTTTGCACCACGCCCGATCGGGTGAAGAAGGTGCCCAAAATCGTCAGGGCGAAGGTGGTGATGGCGAGCACCATGTTCCACATCCGTAGCA
>CAISIU010000143.1 GCA_903885505.1 uncultured Actinomycetes bacterium
AGTCGTCATGCGCGCTCTCCCGTCGGTCGGCGCACGTGGCGCACGTCACCGGCGGCCACCACGATGTCGCCCGACTCGCTGGTGACGACCAGAGAGCCGTCGTCATCAACCGACGTCGCCACTCCCGCGATGTCACCCGTCGAGGTTGCGGCCACGATGTCGTGTCCAATGGTGACGCAGACTCGTCGATACTCGTCGCGCAGTTGCTCAGACCACCAGGTAGGGCTGACCCAGCCCCGCTCGAGGTAGCCCAACATGTCATCCAAGAGAGCTTCCGCCGTCCCGGTGACACCCCCCGCGCGAGCGACACTGATGCCTCCCGCGCCGGGAGGGCCGTCGGTGGTGAGATTTACGCCGATGCCGACGACGACTCGCCCCCGGCCAGCGACGTCACTGACGCGCTGCGCCAAGAGGCCGCCCAATTTCTCGCTGCCGACGAGCAGGTCGTTCGGCCACTTGAGATCGACCTTGATCCCGGCGAGGCGCGCGAGAGCAAATCGCGCCGCGAGAGCGACAGCGACGGACGCCCATTGCGGACCTGGCCCGTCGGCCGGTTGCTCGAGGAGCAGGGAGCACAGCAAGCCCGAGCGAGCGGGGGCTTCCCAGGAGTGGTCATGTCGCCCGCGGCCGGCGGTTTGAAAATCGGCGTAACACACGGTGCCCGACGGGGCCCCCTCGCGCGCCGCGTCCGCCAACCAACGGTTGGTGGAATCCACCTCCACAAGGTGATTAATACGCCAGATAGGGATGTTCACGCCGCCACCTTAGAGTTTGAGGGTTGCGGTGCTAGAAAAGTCTGCACCCGCTCACAGGAGTCAACGTGATTACCAAGGTTTTGATCGCTAACCGCGGAGAGATTGCCGTCCGCGTCATCCGCACGTGTCGAGAAATGGGCATTGCCACCGTGGCGGTGTACTCCGAACTCGACCGTGACGCGCTGCACGTGCGCCTCGCCGACGAGGCTTACGCCCTCGGTGGCCAGAGCGCCGCGGAGAGCTACCTCAACACCGAGGCCATCTTGGACGTTATTGCGCGAAGTGGCGCCGATGCCGTCCACCCCGGCTACGGCTTCTTCTCTGAAAACACGGACTTTGCACGCGCTATCACCGAGCGTGGGGTGACCTTCATTGGACCGCCGCCCTCGGCGATTGAAGTCATGGGTGACAAGATTTCCTCTCGCCTCGCCGCCGAAAAGGCCGGAGTCTCTGGTGTTCCGGGTCGTTCCCAAACTCTCGAGAGCGCGGACGAGATCATCGAATTTGGAAATTCCGTCGGCTGGCCCGTGGCCATCAAGGCCGCCTTTGGTGGTGGTGGCCGTGGCATGAAGGTCGTGCATTCCGCCGAGGAAGCCGCCCCCGCCCTCGAAAGCGCGCAGCGTGAGGCCCTGTCGTACTTCGGCCGTAGTGAGTGCTACGTGGAGCGTTACCTCACCTGGCCGCGCCACATCGAAATGCAAATCTTGGCCGACACGCACGGCAACTGCCTCTGGCTCGGTGAGCGCGACTGCTCTGCCCAGCGTCGTCACCAAAAGCTCGTCGAAGAGTCTCCGGCTGCCAACTTCCCCGATGAGGTGCGTCGCGCCATGGGCGAAGCTGCCGTCAAGGTCTCGAAGGCCTGCGGCTACTTCAACGCGGGCACCGTCGAGTTCCTCTACCAAGACGGCGAGTTCTTCTTCCTTGAGATGAACACTCGCCTCCAGGTAGAACACCCGGTGACCGAACTCGTGACGGGTCTCGACCTCGTGGAATGGCAGATTCGCATTGCCGCGGGAGAAGCTCTGCCCTTTAGTCAGGACGAGATTCGTCGCGATGGCCACGCCATCGAAGTGCGCATCAATGCCGAAGACCCTGCGGGTGGTCGCTTCTTGCCCTCGCCGGGAACTTTGACTCGTTTTGATGAGCCGTCGGGCCCCGGTGTTCGCCTCGATGCGGGCTACCGCGCCGGTGACACCGTAAGTCAGTACTACGACAACCTCATCGCCAAGTTGGTGGTGTGGGGTTCGGACCGCGAGAAGGCCCGACACCGCATGCTGCGCGCCATCGCCGAAACCCACATCGAGGGCGTGGCCACCACCTTGCCCGCCGACGTCGCGATCTTGGAACACCCGGACTTTGCCGCCGGCGTGCACTCGACCAAGTGGGTCGAAGAGCGCCTCGACCTTTCCGGCGTCTCCTCGCCGGCGACCGCCGGCGCGAACGAGGCCGATGGCCTCAGCCGTCACGAGGTCACCGCGGAGGTCGCGGGCAAGCGGGTGGCCGTCACCTTGTGGCTGCCCGAGGGCAGCGGCGTCGCCGCGGCGCCCACGGCCGCCGCACCTCGTAGTTCGCGTCGTGCGCACGGAGGTGGCGCCGTCGCGTCCGATGGTGGTTCCATCACCGTCCCCATGCAGGGCACCATCGTGAAGGTTCTCGTCGTCGTGGGCGACGAGGTAGAAGCGGGCGCCACCGTGGTCATCCTCGAAGCAATGAAGATGGAAAACGCCGTCGTCAGTAGCGCTGCAGGCACCGTGACCGAGGTCAAGGTCGCCGCGGGCGACTCCGTGTCGGCTGGCGACGTCGTGGTGGTCGTGGCATGAGTCTCGTCACCGCCGCCGAGCCCTTTCGCAGCGAACTAATCGAGCTCTCTCACTTCATTCATGCGCACCCCGAACTGGGTTACGAAGAATTCGAAAGCTCCGCCGCGTGTCGCCGAGTGCTCGCCGCCCACGGCTTTGCCATTGAGGAA
>CAISIU010000144.1 GCA_903885505.1 uncultured Actinomycetes bacterium
CCCGAGGCCATGCTCCAGGAGAACCCGGACGACGTGCGCCGTGGCGCCGACAACCTCCGGAAACAAATCGAGAACATTGCGATGCACGGCGTGACGCCGGTGGTCGCGATTAACGCCTTCCCCGGTGACTTTGAGTCCGAGTATCAGGCGATCTTCGATATTGCGAATGAGATGGGAGTTCCCTGCGCGGTGAGTCACCACTTCTCGCAAGGTGGCAAGGGCGCGGTGGATCTCGCACACGCCGTGGTCGCCGCCGCTGAGCGCCCCAGTTCGTATGCACCCCTCTATCCGACGAATATTCCCCTTCGCGAGAAGATCGAGATCATTGCGCGTCGCGTCTATGGCGCGGACGGCATTGACGTCTCACCAGTGGCCGCCAAGCAGCTGGACACTTTCGAGAAGTCCGGTTTCGGCGACTTCATGGTCTGTATCGCCAAGACCCACCTCTCTATCTCGTCGGACCCCAAACTCAAAGGTGCCCCCACGGGTTGGCGCCTGCCCGTGCGTGAGGTGAGGGCGTCGGTCGGTGCCGGCTTTATCTACGCCATTTGCGGGGACATGCGCACCATGCCCGGACTGGGATCACATCCCGCGGCCGAAGCCATCGACATTGACGAGAACGGCAATATCGTGGGGCTGTACTGACGCGGTCGAGAAGTTCGGTGGGTGACCCCGCGCAGGTTCCGAAACGTTGTTAAGTTACTACTACCCCATTGTCGGGGCCATGCCTGCTGCACTCGGTGCAGCGAATAACGGAGAACTTCACGATGAAGAAAATGTTTTTTCGCGCCGTCACCTCACTCTTGCTGGTTGCGGGTGTCGCCACCGCGGTGCCCACAGCAGCCGGCGCAGCCATTGCGGCGCCGGTCTTGGCCAAGCCCGTCTTCAGCGTCGTAACTGACACGTACGTACAAATCACGGCCACCATGACGACACCTGCCGCATGGACGTCGAACGTTCCGTCGTGGACGTGGACCATCACGCTCTACAGCAAGACCACCGGTCTCGCGGTGGGTAGTGCCTGCACCCAGACGTCCCTCGTCGGATCACCCGGGTATTGCACCGTTCAGGGTGTGACAGCCGGCGCGTCGTACTACGCCACGGTGACTGCGACCTACATGGCTTACGCCCCCATTCGTGGAAACAGCGACCCCGCCACCGCGACGTCTGACGTTCTGCGCATCCCCGTGCTGCCGTCTGCTCCCAACATCACCTCCGTGACCCCCACCACTGCGGGCCTGGGCACCATCTTTTGCGCGAACCCGTCAGCCACTGCGTGTGGCAACGCAGGAATCGCCAAGTCAGTGGCGGTGACCTGGACGGCACCGGCTGACGATGGTGGACTGCCGGTGACGCTCTACACGGTGACCGCAACCCCCAAGGACACGTACGCTCCGTACTGCACCGGTATCCAAGCCAGTGGGCCGTGCTACGACATGCCCACCTCAACCTGCACGACCACGGGTGCATTGACCTGTGAAGTTCCCCGCCTCACCCCGGGTGCGAACTATGACTTCGTCGTGACCGCCAAGACGGCCAAGGGCACCTCGTCGTCGACGGTGTACCCGTACCTCATTCGCGCGGTGCCCAGTTTCATTCTCGCCCCCTCGAATTCGTACTTCAGCTATGCCGTCGGGGCAGTCAACGCCACTGACCCCGTGGTCACCAATGGCGATGCTTCGGCGACTATCACCTGGAATGCAAGCAATTTCAATGCCAACGGCAGCCCTATTACGAGTTACACCGTCTCGGCGACGCAGCAATGGGGCAGGTCGTGGTCCGGTCCGGGCCCCAGCTGTCGAGCCTGTGCATACGGTCCCCTTGACGCCATCCCATCGGGAGTCACGGTGGTGGGAACGTGCACGACTACCCAATTGACATGCACCATTACGGGACTTCGAAATGGTGAATCCTTCGGATTCATCATTCAAGCGACGAATGCTTACGGTACCGGTCCCATCATGTTGGGTTACCAGGCGAATCCGCGGGGCATCCCACACGCGGTCACGAGCCCGGTGACGTCGATCGGGAACGGCACGATGGGTCCCGTGCTCAATATGAGTTGGACACAGCCGGACAACTGGCTCACCGCCCCGGGCATTGGCTACTACGTCAGTCTGCAACCCGTGGGACGAAGCACTATTCCCAGGACGTGGCAAGGCTTCAGCCAAACCGAACTGTGCTCCGTCGAGGCGACGGTGTCAGAGGCGCAGCGAACTGCCGGTAACCCCAACAACATCCCGTGGCTAACGCCATACACGTCGGTTCCAACCAACTGCAGCATTCCCATCCAAAATGGCCCTCGCTGGCCGGGCGACACGCGTTTCATTACTCCCGGAACGTCGTACAACTTCATCATCTCGGCGTGTAACTGGAACGGCTGTGCTCAGCTGGCCATCGTTCCGGTATCCATTCCCGCCCCGATCCCCGTCGACGCCCCGGGTGCCGCCTCGACGACTCCGGCCAGCACGCAGTTGACCGTGAACTGGACACCAGCATCAACGGCAACTACGTCGCAGACCGATCGTTATGTCGTCTTCGCAGTACCGGCCGGCACCGTGGTTCCGTCCACTGGTCCGACCTCCGCGGTCTCGGGATCGTGCTCCTACGTCGTCACGACTCCTGAAGTAGATAGCTGTGTCATCACCGGCTTGACGAACGGGACAAAGTACGACGTCTACGTCTGGCCGATGAGTTCTATCAATGGTCGCGGCTCCATGCTCAAGACCTCAGGCACCCCGGGTGGACCGCCCAGTGCGCCACTTAACCCGACGGTGACCGCCGGCACCGACTCGCTCATCGTGAGTTGGTCCGCACCGTCGTCAAACGGTGGGATTCCCATCACCAGCTACACCGCCACCGCCTACGATGCCAACGGAAATGTGGCGGGTACGTGTACATACCTCACGACCAACCCTGAGTCCAACACTTGCACCATTACGGGCTTGAACGCGGGTCCCTACACCACCAAGATCACTGCGACCAATGCCGCGGGCACCGGACCGGAGGCCATTAGCTCGCTGACGACGCCCGTGCACGCCACGGTTCCCGGTGCACCCCTCGACGCCACGGCGACTGGTGGCCAGCTGCAGGCAACCATCAGCTGGACGCCGCCCACCGATAACGGTGGCAGCGCCATCACTAGCTACACCGTGGAGCTCCTCCAAGGTGGAGTAGTCATCGGCTCGTGCCTGTACGTCGTCAGCGTGCCAGAAACCGACACCTGCACCGTCAATGGCGTTCCCGCCGGTGACTACGACGTGCGCGTGACGGCGAACAATGTCGTCGGTGCGTCGAGTTCGACGACCACCACGGTGACGGTGCTCCCGAACACCTCGGCTCCCAGCGCGCCGCTGAATCCTTCGGCGACCTCGGACGAGAATGGACAGACCACCGTGTCGTGGACCCCCTCTGCAGACGATGGCGGCACACCGATCATCGCTTACACCGCGACGGCCTATGACGCCAGCGGTGCCGAGGTGGGTTCATGCACCTACGTCGTTGCTCAACCCGAGACGGACTCGTGCGTGATTGCTGGCCTCACCAACGGCGTGACGTATGTCGTCGAGGTCGTGGCCAACAACGCCGCGGGTGACTCCGTCTCCTCGGCCAAGGCCAACGGCCGTCCGGCTCGCACCCCCGATGCCCCTGAGGCCATCGTGGTGACCGATGGCGAAGCCGGTCAGACCACGGTTACCTGGGATCGTCCCCTCTTTAACGGTGGTCACAGCGTTATGTCGTACACCGCCACGGCGTACGACAGCAACGGCAACGCCGTGGCCTCATGCACCTACGTGGTGACCAGCCCCGAAGTGGATAGCTGTGTCATTACGGGACTAACCAACGGCACGGACTACATCGTTCGCGTATTCGCCACTAACTCTCTCGGCGCCGGGGCAACCGATGAAGCCGTGGATATCGCCACCCCGCAGAGTGTTCCGGGTGCTCCCACCTCGGTGCACGCCACCGGCGGAATTCAGACGGCCACCATCAGCTGGACGCCGCCGACCGACAATGGTGGCAGCCCAATTACCAGCTACACCGTCAATCTTCTCGACAATGCCGGGAACGTGATCGGCACCTGCACCTACGTGGTGACGAGCCCTGAAGTCGACCAGTGCACCGTTGATGGCATTGCGGGTGGGGACTACGAAGTTCAGGTCATTGCGAACAATGCCACCGGTGGCTCGGACTACGGCACCACCACTGTATTGGTCATGGACTCCGCTGACGTGCCGTCGGCACCACTACACGTGACCGGCACTGCCGGTGACAACCAGATCAACGTGACCTGGGACCCCTCCGCAGATGATGGCGGAGCAGGGATCACGAAGTACACCGCGACGGCGTATGACGCCAATGGCCACGTGATCGGCACCTGCACCTACGTCGTCACCGTACCCGAAGCGGACTCGTGCGTGATTGCGAACTTGCCCGCCGACCAGACCTTCACTATTGACGTAGTGGCAACGAACGAAGTGGGCGACAGCTTGCCCGGTTCTGGTTCCCACTCCGTCACGACGACGGGTGTGCCGAATCAGCCGGCGGCGCCTCCGATCCCGACGGTGACCTCAGAGTCATCCGCACGCTTCACCTGGGATCCCAGCGCCTACGCCAGTTCGCAAGGTGTGACGAGTTACACCCTCACCGTTTTCGACGTCAACGACATCGAGGTGGGGCACTGCACCTACACCGTGTCGGTGCCGGAAGCGGACGCGTGCACGGTCACCGGACTGACCCCGGGTCAGACCTACATTGCGTCGGTTATTGCGCACGGCCCCGGCGGCGATAGCCCCGAGTCCCCTGACTCCATGGAATTTATTCCCGCGGGAATTCCAGATGCTCCGCAGGCTCCGGCCGCGGACATCGCGAACAACCGCGCCACCATCACCTGGGCTCCGCCAATCTCTGACCACGGCGCCGTCGTCACCTCTTACACCGCCACGGTCTACGGGCCCACGGGCGCGGTGCTCGGCACCTGCACCTACGTGGTGTCGGTGCCCGAGCGCGACAGCTGCGTCGTCACGGGTATCACGTCCACGGGCGCGGTGACGGTCAAGGTGACCGCCACCAACCGCATTGGAACCTCGGTGCCATCCGTCGCGGCGACCGCGACTCGCGGCGCGTTCTCCTGTCCGATGCCGAAGTACGTGGTGACCGTGGACGGCAAGACCTTCACGTCAAGCAACCTCACCAACTGGACGGCGACCACGTCCAGTTCCTCGGTGATGTCAAACGCCATGGGTATTGCCCGAAACGGCTTCGCCTACGCCATTGGTGCAGCGGGTCCGAGCTTTGATCACTTGGTGCGTATGGACCGTCTCGGTAATCGCGTCGACCTCGGCGCTATTGCCGGACTGCCGCGCAACGTGGTGTACCTCGCCGGTGACATCAATCAGTCATTGGGAACTCTCGGCACCTTGTACGTGTCGGCCGGTGCGGGGGCGACCTCGGTCTACGCCGTGGACATTGCGAAGCGCACCGCCACCTCGGTCGCCACGCCGAGTGGATTCACGGTGGGTCTTGACCTCGTGGTCTTGCACCACGCTGGCAAGACGTGGATCTTCTCGGTGACCACCTCGGCCTTTAACGGCTTCTCGGTGGGCGCGGGTCAACAGTTCGTGACGCGAGCCGCCACCGGTTACGGTGACGCCAATTTGATTGCCGGCACCGACGGCAGCTCGTTGATCGCCTTCCGCCGCAGTGGTGCCATTACGCAGTTCAGTAACGTCTACGCGCGCAACGTCCAGACCACTGTCTTGCCGGGTGCGTTGCCGGCCGGTGCGTCGGGTGCGAACGCGGGTATCAATGTCGATGGCGCGCTTTGCGTGACGGGTGCCTAAGCAGACACCTGCGGACTCATTAATAAGTTGTGCAGTGGGCTGTCGCACGAAAGTGCGGCAGCCCACTGTCATTGACGACTAATCGAGTGAATCAGCGAAACTCAGCACCGCCGCAAAATACGGCTCCGCGGCGTCTACCCACGTGACGTGTGCGCCGCCCGGGATCTCCGCGGAGGTGGCGTGCGGGATGCCATTCAGTATTTCCTGATTAACGAGCGCGGTGGACTCGTCGTGCTCGCCCCACACCACCAAGGTGGGAACGGTGATCTCGTGCAGACGTTCGACGACCGACCAGTTACCGAGCAAGCCGTTGAAGTCGAATTCACTGCGACCCCACAGAGTGAAGTACACGGCATTCGGAAATTGAAAGCCGAGGTCCGACCACGTGGGGGCCGCGCGAAAGACGTGTTCGCGGGTGAAGATGGTGTCGAGCGCGCCGTACTCCTCGTCACTCAATTCCCCACCCGCCATCATGGCCTGATACTTCTCGCCGAAACCCTCGGGGAGACGAGCAGCCAGACGATGTACTTCGGCGCCCCAGGCCCGTGCGGACGCCAGCGAACTCGACAAGATGAGACCCCGTAGGCCCGCCGGCTGACGAAGGGCAAATTCCTGGGCCATCATTCCGCCCCAGGAGTGACCGAGGATGATGTAGTTGTCGGCAATGCCGAGGTGATCAATGAGGTTCCCTAACTCGTCGAGGAAGAACTCCACCGTCAACTGGCTCACCTGTTCATCGGAGAGAACCGAGGAATAGCCACAACCGATTTGGTCGTAGTGAATGATGGGCCGACCACTGAGAGCCATCTGGCTGAGCGGAGAGATGTAGTCGTGGGAGCCTCCTGGCCCGCCATGAATGGCAATCAAGGGGGTGAGCTCGCTGTCCAAAGACCCGGTGATGCGATACCAGGTCTGAAATTCTCCGAAGGGGGCAAAGCCCTCGGTGGTGGCCTCGGGGTTGCCGAGGTCGTCAAAAGTGAAGGTCATGAGGTCTCCCCGCTCGCTGGCGTTAACTGTAGGGGTGGCGGAGAATTGCCGGGGGTGACATTGAAAAGTCTTCCCGGACGAAAATAGTGAGTTTCTTACATCCACCTAGTATTTGCATGGAGAAATCTCTATGACCGACCACGTTCGCAAATTCACCAGTGTGCAAGCCCTCGAAGCCTTGGGCGCCGCCATGCGCACGGCCCGCCTCAATCACGAGCCATCGCTGCGACTCGAAGACGTCGGAAATCACGATTTGGCGCCACGTACCTGGAGTCACTCCCACTTATCCAAAGTGGAACGTGGGATCGAAGTGCCGACGGCAGAATTGGTCGCCTTGTACGAGACAGTCACGAATACACCCGCCGGACAGCTCATGCACCTGTGGGGGGCCGCCACTGGGAAGACCTATCAACCTCACCCGCAGCAGGGACAAGCAAAGCCGGGCTGGATCATGGAGCGGCTCGAAATTGAATTGGATTTGCGCCCCGAATTGCCGCTGCTAACTCACACTCGCGACTTGGTGGCCAATCAGGACACCAATACGTATTGGATCATGTACGACACCAAGGAGCTTCACCTCGGAATTGATGGTTATGAGGTTGATGTCAATCTGGGCGGAGTGGTGGTGGAGCGAGAGCTAGTGCCGGAAACCACCATCGAGAAAGCTCGCATTGACCTCGGTCGCGTCATTCACGAAGGTGAGTGGCACCGAATTCGCGTGGTGCACACTTTGCCGAGTCGCGAGGTGCCACCCTTCTTGGACTTTGCGTTGCGATCCATCGAAACTCGTGAGGTTTTGCTCACGGTGCGATTCCCCGAGTCCTACCGAGAGCCGGTTGTCCGCTTTGCTCACGTCTACCCCGAGGAGATTGAGATCATTCGTCGGCTCCCCGAGTCAATGGAGAAGGCGCACCCCGCTTACGAGGAAATCTTTCCGGACGCCCACGGTGTTATCTCCGTTCGATTTCTCCGTCCGCAAGCCGCGTTTTATTACGGCGTCCTGTGGAGTCCTCTGAGCGACTCGGATTCGTTGTCGTAGCTATATCACGGGCGCATTATTTGTCACGGTGAAACTTGAACCGTCACGACTGAGAAATCCTGGGTCGGCGAGGTCGCTCTGAGTCTGGTCGCCCCACATCTTGAACAAGTTGACAGTGAAGTTGGTAATGGTGCCCGTGACGTTGGCCGAGCTCACCGAAATGTTGCTGAAGGTCACGGGGCTCGTCGCCGCGAGATTGCCAACGGAGCATGACCAGCCGATGCAGTTTTGTCGCCGCTCCACAACCCACTCAGCGCTACTGCGAGTGAGTGGAGGGTTGGTGTCAGGAACCAGCTGCGAAAAATTCCATCCGGCAGTGAGGTTGTCCAGTTCGAGTGTCCACTCACCCCCCACCCACGCAATGGAGGCGTGAAAGTGGTCTCCCGGAGCCACGGGATAGGCATCAGTCCCCAGCTGCATTTCGAAGCCGCCACCGGTGAGTGCGGTCTGGTCGCCGTACATCTCCCACCATGCGTCGTACTGAACGGAGCTGCCCCGACAGACCACTTCGGTGCCTGTTTGCTCGACGGTGCTCGAACCGACTCCGTCAATGCCTACCCACTCTGAGGTGTAGCTATTGCCTGAACCACAGGTAGTGGTAGGAACTACCCAGTCACCACTGGCCGAGGTGAAAGCATCACCCGTCGCGACGTAGGCCGCCCAATTCTGAGTCCACGCGATCTGACTAGTCGTGACGTGGAGGACAGCGGGTGACGAGACCACTGTGCCTGCTCGATTGGTGGCCTCGATCTCGAAGAGGTCGCCCTGCATCGCATAGGTGCTGGGGTCTGTTTGGTAATTCTCACTACGAGCACCCGCGATGTCATTCCACGTCACTCCGTCGTCCGTACTGACGCGCCACTGCACCGTGGGCAGAGGGCTCCCGGTGACCACGGCCGAGAAGGTGGTCGCAAAACCGGCCGTGGCCGTCGCGTCGAGAGGGGGAGTCACGATGACGGGTGCCGCGTCGGGCACGGGCAACACGGTGAGCGTCGCACTGTCGGAAGTGGCGCTACCGACCACGTTGCTCACGACGGCACGTACTTGCGTACCCGACTGATCGGTAGTTGGTGCGCCGAAGGTGAAAGATGCCCCCGAGCTAGAGGTGAGCGTGGTCCACACGTCGGAGCCGGGCGACTTGCTCACCCAGGTCACCGTGGGAGTAGGCGAGCCCGTGATCGTCACGGTGAACGTGGCGCTGTTTCCCGCAATTACCGATTGGCTGCTTGGTTGAGCGGTGATAGCGGGAGCGGAACTACCCGCGGGGGCCAGGACCTGAACTGTCGCGACCGAAGTCGTGGCACTGCCCCACGAATTGACGAAGGTGACCTTGAACTGGGTACCCGACGCGGCGATAGAGGCGGGGGCAAAGAAGTAGTTAGAACTAACGGCACCGGCAATGGCAGTCCACGTGGATCCGGCGTCACGCGAGGTCCACCACTGGATTCTTAATGGCCGCTTCGACAGTGCGGATGCCGAAAGTTTGATACTGGACCCCGCCACCATGGTTCGACTGATGGGTGATTGCACGATGTAGGGAAGGGTGTCGCCGACCACCGTGAGGGTGGCGGGTGAGCTCACGGCCGTCAGAGCGTGATTGCTGTAGACAACCCGATATTCATCACCACTGTGACTGAGCGCCACCTTCTTTACAACAAGCTCCGACTTCGTGGCCTTGATCACCGGGGTCCAGGAGGCTCCGTGACTGTTCGAGACGAACCATTGCGCGCTACCGACGGTCGCCTTGGATTCCAAGGTGATAGTTCCCCCTGAGAGGGACGCCGCATCACTGGGGTTCACAAGGATGACGGGAGTTGCAGTACTTGAGTGGTGCGGGTGGGCAGAAAGAGCTGCACTTGCCGACAACGGCGAGATCAACGCGGCGCTCACTGAGAGGGCTGCGGCCAGAAAGGATGAGAGGAAGCGGAGGAGTCTCATGAGGCGAAACTTAGGAGCAACCCCCTACGTCAGTCCATGTTTAGAGTTTTCATTTAGAAACGTGGACGAACATTGAATTTGTCGTGATGATGGACGGGTGACGGTCCAACCTTCTTTCCGCATCCGAACAAACTCATTGTCGTCACTGTTATTCAGCGTGATGAAGATACGGCGGGTCGCGAGGGGGACGACTGTCGCGGTGCTTCTGGTCGTGTCGACCCTTCTCACTTTCGGACCACGGACGATGGCCGTTGCGACGCCACTGGCCCACTCACCCGCTGCGTACTCATTTGGCTCACCCGTGGGGCACTCCGCGTGGGTGCCAAAGATTCCCTGCGATACGCCAGCTTGCCCGCCCGCACCGTTTGATCCCATGACCTACCACGGCGGACCCATCGTGACGAAGCCCAAGGTGTATTTCGTCGTGTTCTCTGATAGCCAAACCTCTATCAGTCCCTCAACGGGTTTCGTTCAAAACCTGTTCTCTCCCACTGCCCCCAATGGGGCAGGCGCAGTCAACGCCATCGTCAATTCGTCGTACTTGGACTCCGTCGCGGCTGAATACGACATTCCGAGCAAGGGGTACTTCATCCAGCACGGTTCCTACGCGGGAGTGATTTCGCTGTACAACCCCACCCTCGCAGACTCCGCAACAATCAATGACAAGTATTACGCAAGCGACTGCCACGTCAACTGTTTCCAACTCACCAGCGCACTGAGTCAAGCCCTCGCCTCGGGCCAGTTGCCTGATCCGGGCATCAACACTATTTATGTGGTGGAGCTTCGGGGTAATCAAACCCTTTTTGATCACTCTCAAGGAAATAGCGCCACGGGAAACTATTGCGGATTTCACGACGTCGTGGGTTGGCAAGACGGGTCGACGGGGTCAACTCAGCCATACATCTTGATGCCGAATGACACATCGCGCGCCGACTGTGCGGGGTCAAACGCGTTTGATGCCCACACCTCGATTCTTTCTCACGAGATATATGAGACCATTACTGATCCGCTCATAAGTGGTTGGTTCAACAACCGTGGCAATGCCGGCGAAATTGGCGACCTGTGTGCGTGGGGGACAGGGCCCACTGTTGCCGAGCCGGGATATAACTATGTCGTTCAGGCCGAGCTCTCCAATGCGGGTCAAGACTGCGTGACGCAAAAAACACCGGCCAATTTGACCGCG
>CAISIU010000145.1 GCA_903885505.1 uncultured Actinomycetes bacterium
AGAACACCACGGCCACCGTGCTGGTGGGCGTGGCTCAGGTCGCCACCTCGCGCGAGAGCGCGCAGGCGGCCCTTAGCTCCCTGGTCGCCGCTCAGTAGTTCGCCTCGTGGAGTTCGAGACGACGACATTGCTCGTCTACACCTCGAACCCTGAGTCACCCGATTTCACCGACGAACAGCTTGAGGAGATTCAGGCGGGGCACATGGCCCACCTTCAATCCTTGGGGGAGCGTGGTCTCGCCCTCACCGCCGGACCTTTCAGTGAGCAAAGTGATACCCGCTTTCGCGGTCTCGTCTTTTTCTCCGTCGATCCGACTGAGGCCCTGCAATTGACGCAAGATGACCCGGCAGTCATCGCGGGTCGCCTACTGGCCGACACCATGAACTGGCACCGACAAGCGGGAACCGTCGTCTTTACTCGTCAGGCTTAACGCGCCGTCACGTAGTCCCAGAGTTCGCGGCGATCTTTTTCGATCTCCTCGACGTAGGCCTTGACCACGTCGCCAATGGATACCAGTCCAATGAGGTCGCCGTCAGCGACCACCGGAACGTGGCGAATTCGCTCACTGGTCATGAGCGCCATCAGCTGCCCGCAGCTGGTCTCGGGCGGACACGTGGTGACCATGGTGATCATGAGCTCACTGACCTTGCGCTCGCGAGTTTTCGTATCGTCGGCGAGTCGCCGGACGATGTCACGTTCCGACAAGATGCCGATGATTTTCCCGTGATCGGTGACGACCAACGCGCCGATATTGCGCTCCGCCATGAGGCTGAGAGCCTCGGCAACACTGTCGGTAGCCGACGCGGTGGCTACCAGGTGTCCCTTTCGGGTGAGCAGGGTGGAGACGTCCATGTCTCTCTCCTTCCACGGGTCACCATTGACCCGTGAGCTCAGGGTATGACTCGGAAGTGGGGGCGCGCTGGGCGCGCCTTGTGAACCTCTACACGAGGTGAATTAGATACCCGCGGTGGAGAAATCGGCCAGCTTGTCGTGGCGGTGGATGGTTTCCACCAGGCGCACGGTGCCGGAGCGCGAGCGAACGACAATCGACTGGGTGGTGGCGCCGAAGTCGTGGAAGCGCACGCCGCGTAGGAAGTCACCGTCGGTAATGGCGGTGGCGGAGAAAAAGGCGTTATCGCCGGCGACGAGGTCGTCGGTGGAGAGAATTTTGTCGAGGTTGTACCCCTCGGCCACCGCTTGGGCTCGCTCGGATTCATCGCGCGGCCAGAGACGACCCTGGATTTCGCCACCGAGACCCTTGAGGGCCGCCGCCGCGATAACGCCTTCGGGGGTGCCGCCGATTCCGAACAAGATGTCCGCGCCGGAATTCGGCCAGGCGGTCGCAATGGCGCCGGCCACGTCACCGTCTGAGATCGAGAGGACTCGAGCGCCTACTTCGCGAACTTCCGCGACCAGGTCGTCGTGGCGGGGGCGGTCCAATATCACCACGCCGAGCTCGGTGATGTCCTTACCGAGGCGCTTCGCCAGTGCCTTCAAGTTCTCGGTGGGGGTGGCGGACAGGTCGACGACGCCCCGGCCCAAGGGTCCGACGGCGAGTTTTTCCATGTAGACACAGGGTCCAGGGTTAAACATGGTGCCACGCTCGGAGAGAGCGATAACGGCGAGAGCGCCGGAACGGCCCTTCGCGGTGAGAGTGGTGCCGTCAATAGGGTCAACCGCAATGTCCACCAGCGGCGGCCGGCCGTCGCCGATGCGCTCGCCGTTGTAGAGCATGGGGGCGTCGTCTTTTTCACCTTCCCCGATGACCACGATGCCGTCCATGGAAATGGCACCCAAGACGGCGCGCATGGCGTCGACAGCCGCGCCATCGGCGGTGTTCTTGTCGCCGCGGCCCACGTACTTGGAGGCGGCAATGGCCGCGGCTTCGGTCACTCGAACGAGTTCGAGGGCGAGATTGCGGTCGGGAACGGGGTCAAGGGTCACGCGCCAAATCTACTACCCCCAAAATTGCGGGGTAATAGTTCTACGAAGCGGGCCAGCGACCATAATGAAAGGGTGAGTTTTCTGCGACTTCGCCCCGCCGGACCCCTCTCGGGAACCGTCACCGCCTACGGGGCCAAGAATGCCGTCTTGAAGCAAATGGCGGCGGTTTTGCTGGCCTCGGGCCAACACCGCCTGCGTAACGTGCCGCGCATCTCTGACGTGGCGATCATGGGCGACATCCTGACCGCCTTTGGCTGCACGGTGGCGTGGGAAAACGACCACACCCTGCGGATCGACGTGCCGGCCGGCGACGAGATTCAGCCCGTGGCGCCGGCGCACCTGGTGGCCGCGATGCGCGCCTCATTGGTGGCTCTCGGTCCGTTGCTTGCCCGCAGCGGTTCGGCCCACTTGTCGTTGCCGGGGGGTGACGATTTCGGTGGTCGTCCGATCAACTTTCATACCGATGGCTTGACCGCCATGGGTGCCACCTTCGATAACACCCCGGGCGTCATTTCCGCGACGCGCCGCGGTCCTCGTCTGCGGGCCGCGCGCATCACCCTCGAATATCCCAGCCACACCGCCACCGACAATTTGCTCATGGCGGCGGTCTTGGCCGACGGACGCAGCGTGATCGATAATGCCGCCAAGGAGCCGGAAGTCGAAGACTTGGGCCGCCAACTCATTGCCATGGGCGCACGCATCGACGGTTTGGGCACCTCGCGACTGACGATTGACGGCGTCGAGGAATTGCACCCCGCCGACCATGAGGTCATCACCGACCGCGTCGTGACCGCCACCTACCTCGCTGCCGGCTTGATCACCGGCGGCGAGGTTCACGTGATTGACGCGCGGCCCGACCATATGGACCGCCTGCTCGCCAAGTTTGTGGCGATGGGCGCGGAAGTGGATTGCGCGCAGGGCATACGCGTGCGCGGCCCGCAGCGCCTGACCGCCACCGACGTCGCCACGTTGCCGTACCCGGGAGTCGCGACGGATTACAAACCGCTGATCACCACCTTGCTCACGACCGCCACCGGCGTGTCGGTGGTGACGGAAAACCTCTTTTACGGCCGCTTTCGCTACGTCGATGAGCTCATCAAGTTAGGCGCCGTCGTCTCGACCGAAGACCACCACGCGGTCATTCGAGGAGTCGAGTCATTGCGGGGCACTGACGTTCTGGGCACGGACATTCGCGCCGCGGCCGCCCTGAGTTTGGCCGGCCTCGTCGCGGCGGGCGAGACCGTGGTTCATGGCCGCGAGCACCTCGAGCGCGGCTACGACGATTTCGTCGGTCGGCTGACCTCGCTCGGTGCGGACGTGTCGGTGGGCTCATGACGCGAGAGCCTGCGGTCTTGCTGGACGAAGCCCGCGAAGGGTCGCGTGCTGCCCTCGCCCGTCTTATCACCTACGTCGAATCGGGCGGGGAGCATCACCGCGAGACCATTCGCTTGGCATATCGCCACCGCGCGCCCTACGTGGTGGGCATTACGGGACCGCCGGGTGCGGGCAAGTCGACACTGACCGATCAGCTCGTGTCCGCCGCGTTGGCGGCGGGGAGCGTGGGTGACATTCCCGTCGCCAAGATTGCGGTGGTCTGTGTTGACCCCTCGTCGCCCTTCACCGGCGGTGCCATCTTGGGCGACCGCGTGCGCATGCAGTCGCATTCCACCGATCCCCGCGTCTATATCCGCTCCATGGCCACGCGTGGCCATCTGGGCGGCCTGTCCCTCGCGGTTCCCGATGCCATTCGTGTGCTCGGTGCCGCCGGCTTTTCTCTGGTCATCGTGGAAACCGTGGGCGTTGGGCAGATGGAAGTGGATATTGCGGCAACGGCCGACTCCACCGTCATTGTCACCAACCCCGGATGGGGAGATTCGATGCAGGCCAACAAGGCGGGACTGCTCGAAGTGGCCGACCTCTTCGTTATCAACAAGGCCGATCGTCCCGGACTTCGCGAAACCGTGCGCGATCTTGAACAGATGCTCGACTTAGGTGAGCGCGATGGCTGGCGTCCCCCCATCACGACCACCGTGGCGGCCGACGGCACGGGTTGTCAAGAGTTGTGGGCGCTCATTGTCTCGCACGCCATCGAACGCGGCCTGCCCGATCGCGTGCAGCACGCGCAGCGTCGGGCGGCGGGGGAGATTGACCGCGTCCTCACGGCGGTCGTGAGCCATCAAGTTCACGAGTTGCACGGCGGTGCCGACTTCGCGCGCTGGGTCAACGACGTGGCCACGGCGGGGGCGAATCCCTACGACGCGGCGGACGAACTCTTACGCGGATGACCGGTCTCACCTACCTCGTTGTCATTATCCACATCGCCACGGCGACCGCGACGGTGACGGTCTGGGGCGCCATGCGCCTCACGGCTCCCACGGTGCTGCCGGAGGGTTCATCTGCTCGCAACTGGGCCGCACGCCTCCTTCACCTCACCGCTCTGCTGGGGTGCGCCTCGGTGGGTTCGGGGTGGAGTGAACACCTGGTCGCTCGCATCGTCGCCATCGCTGCCTATCTCGTGGCGGCGGGGGTGGGCGAAGCAGCGGCGTTGCCGGCTGAGCGACGAATTCGTCGCGGTGTGTCTCGCGACGGTGATGCCCAGAGATTTACCCGCAGCGTGGATATCGTCCTGGTCTCGCTCGCGGTGATTATCGCCGCGATGGTTGCCCAGTATTAAGCGAAGGTGACGTGGCCGATCATGCCGGCCGCGACGGTGGCGTTGGTCTTTTCGTCAATCAGAACGAATGAGCCACCCACGCGATTCTCGCGGTAGTCGTCAACTGACAGCGGGTCAGCGGTGGTGATGGTCACGTGTCCGATTTCGTTGCGGACCAATTGCTCGGCATCATTCAGGCTGAGCTGATCGACATCCACCACGCTGGTCACGGCGTCCACGAAAGCGGGCGTCGAGTGGCTGGTGTGCTTGAGGCGAAGTCGTTGGCCGCCCGTCAATGGCGCGTCAGCGAACCAGCAGACCGTGGCACTGATCTCGTTGGTCACGGTGGGGAAGGGCTCGGTTGCCAAGACGTCACCGCGACCCGCGGAGGTGTCGTCGGCAATGTCGACGTCCACCGAGAGGCCGGGCTCGGCGCTGTCCATGGCGCCGCGCGGTCCACGAATACCCACGATGGTGGTGTCCACGCCCGCGGGCAGCAGGCGCACCTTCTGACCGACGGCGAGGGTTGATCCGTTAATCATGCCGGCGTAGGTGCGACCGCCACCGGGTTGACGAAGCACCCACTGAATAGGAAGTCGCGCGCCGTCATCTGACGATGCCCACGCACCGGCCGGAGCGCTGTTAAGCGCGGCCAACACGGTCGGTCCGTCGTACCAGGTGTTGAGGTAGGAGGGCTCGACCACGTTGTCGCCATTGAGTGCTGACACCGGCACGATGATGGGAGTGTCAAAGCCCAGTCGTCGGGCGACGTCGTTCACGTCCTTTTCGACGGCGCGGAAGGTGGCTTCATCCCAGTCGACGAGGTCCATCTTGTTGGCCGCCACGATGAGGTGCCGAACGCCGAGAAGACCCGCGATGCACAAGTGGCGTCGCGTTTGCTCCTTGAGGCCGGCGGTGGCGTCGAG
>CAISIU010000146.1 GCA_903885505.1 uncultured Actinomycetes bacterium
ATTCCGGATCTTTCCGCGGTGACCTTCTAAGCCGACCACCGAAGGCGCAAGATTTCAAAGGGCATATGGACTCGCCCAAACAAGCATTACTTCAAGTTCTCAGCGATTCGTTGACCAATAAGCGTTAGCTACGACGACATTCTTAACCTTCACCCCAAGGGGCAACTCAAAAATCGTGCAAACGGAGGCGTGGCTAGTTGGCAGCAATCTCGTTCCACCACCATTGTCAGTTGGGCACGTAGTTGAGCCAAATCCAGCAGGATTCCAGGAATAAGTCGAACCATCTGAACCGAGCACAGACAATTCCGAATCTAAATACTCCGACTGTGTCGACTGGGAAGCATTTGTAACCATCATTACGATTCCAATTTCGCGGGTATGTGGCGCCGCAGGAAGCTGAGTGTCCGTGACGGGATCTAGGACACTTGTCAGCGCGAGGGACATCCCAGTCGTGAAATCTGCCGATTGCCCAAATGCGAAGTCAACTCGTCTCGGAGTTGTGGTGGAGGCAGATTGATCGGAATTTGGCGAAGACGAGATGCTCGTGTAAGAAGATTCAGCGAAAATGACTGAGCCAAGAGCGACTAGTAATCCACACATGATAAATCCGAGTCCTGGGATGAGCTTGGCATTTACCTTTTTCAATCCAGGGCGGGCGAAATAGAAATATGCTCCCGAACCGAATAGCCCCATCGTCGCAATTGCGGTGAGCCACTGCGACTTCGAGTGGCCAGCGATATCCCAATCGGAGTTCTTGCTCTTCGCGATTTCTATCAGCGGGAGGATCCACAGCGATGCCACTGTGATTACAATCAAGAAGACACGCATGTACGCACTTTCAACGAAATCATCATCGTTGCAAATGTAGTCGGAGTTTCTTGGACGAAAGGCTTGAAGCCAAAAACTCCATTTTTTGCTCGCTTGAAAGCCACTAATTCAGGAGCTTTTGAGACAGGTGGTACGGCACCTCTGATTCGCGTTGGAATTCAAATTATTGATGCTAAAAGAGATTTCGCGACAAAATCAACTCGCGAGGATTATTCAGCGCAATCACGCCAGTGAGGTCGCCGCCGCGTCGATAGTGCGCGACCCACTTGCGCTCCTCCAGCGAGCCACTCGCGAGTTCGACCTCGTCGTCTCGGTGCGGGTGGCCCAACATCTGGATTTTGGCGCCGTATTGGTCGCTCCAGAAGTAGGCGAGAGTGCTGAACTCGTCGGTGGTGCGGCCGGTGAGGTGCTGAGCGATATAGGCGGCGTGGTCGTTAGCAATTTGCCAATGTTCGATACGCGCCTGCTCGCCGCGGTACCAAAAACGAGCCACGTCGCCGGCGGCGTAGATGCCCGGCGCTGCCCGCAGATACCCGTCAACGGCCACGCCCGAGGAAATGTCGAGGCCTGATGACTGCAGCCACTCCGTGCTGACGACGGCACCAGCGCCCACGACGACAATGTCCGCGATAAGCGAACCAGCCCCCGTGACCACGTCGAGGGCGCCGTCGGCGTGCGCTCGCACATCACTCACGAGTTGATTCACTCGCAGATCCACACCCGCTGACGCGGCTAACGGTTCCAGCCACGTAGCCACGGTGGTGCCGAGCGCCCCTTCGAGGGGTCGAACTTGTCCTTCAAGAACAATGACGTCATGACCAAGTTGGTGCGCGGCGGTGGCCACTTCGGCTCCAATGAAGCCACCACCAATAACGACGACGCGAGCGGGGGACCCGCCCGCCGTGAGTCTCTGTCGAAGCGACGAGGCATCCGCGGCGGTGCGCACGACGTAACAGTCATCCATGGCGCTAAAGGGCAAGCGTCGCGCTCGCGTTCCCGTGGCGATCACGATCGACGATCCCGTCAGGCTCTCCCCCGAGGCGAGGCTGATGGTCTTGGCGGCCACGTCGAGCGAGATTGCCGACTCGGTTACCCAGGTGACGTCCGCCGCGCTAAACGCGTCATCTTTCGCGAGCGAGATATCCGCGAGGGTCAACTTGCCCGAGAGGATTTGCTTTGACAATGGTGGGCGGTCGTAGGGACCCGGGGCTTCGTCGCTCACCATGGCGATGCTGCCCGTGAATTCCTGCCGGCGCAAGTTCTCGGCCGTGCGCCAACCGGCGAGACCGCCACCGACAATGACGACATCAAACATGTCTATCCGCCAAACATGGCGAGCCACTGCTGCGCTGTCGTCGGGGCGAGGACGTAATTGTGAGCACGTACCTCGTCCATGGGCTGCGACGGCAACTCGGAATAGAGGTGGCCGGGGTACACCCGTGAGTTCGCGGGCACTTTCGAAAGACGCTCGTGCAAGGTGTAGTACATCTCCGTCGGGTCAGATCCGGGTAGATCCGTGCGACCACAGCCCTCGAGAAACAAGGTGTCACCACTAATGAGCGCCCCGTCGAGGACGAAGCACTGACTGCCGGGGGTGTGACCGGGAGTGTGCAAGAGCTCAATCTCAATCTCACCCACGCGCACGACGTCAGAAGGTTCGTGCGCAACGAGGCTGTCGCGGCCCACTCCGGTGCGCTTTTCGATCCATTCGACTTCGGCCTTCTGCACGTGAATGGGAATATCACTGACGCTCAACAGCTCCGAAATGCCCGCCACGTGATGGCCTGCGAACTCGCCACCCACGTGATCGAAGTGATAGTGCGTCGCGAGCACTCCGCTCAGGCGCATGCCGTCGGCCGCCAAGAGGTCAACCAACCCACCGGGGGTGTAGGCGGGGTCCACGAGGACGGCCTCACCGGTCTCACGATCGCCAATGGCGTAGGCGAAGTTCCGCATGGAAAGTGCCATGTGGTCGCCCACCGCGAAGTCGCGGCCGCTGAGCCACTGACGAAAATAAAGACGGTCGCTCATTACTCGTCGCTCGCGGTGCGCGGAGCCAGCTCCTCCACCCGGGCGCGAGTTTGCGAGAGACGATTCTCGAGAGCATCGATGATTTCGGTGCCACGAGCGAGTTTGGTGATGAGCTCGTCCACATTCACGTCCGGCCCATCGAGATAACTCACGATGGCGTCGAGCTCCGCAACGGCGTCATTCCACTGTCCTACCTCAGCCATGTCATTTCCTCTCTTCCACGCGGGCCAACACACTGCCGTCCGCAAAAGTCACTTCCACGCCATCACCCGGTGTCAGTTGACTGGCGTGAGTAATGACTCGATCTCCGAGACGCACGAGCGCCCAGCCCTGCTGGAGGCGACGAGCGGGGTCGTGGGCCCCCAAGAAGCGGCGAGTACTCGCCAAATACGTCGCGACGTCACCCAGGGTGCGGTAACTCGCGTGTGAGAGACGCTCTCGAGCGTGGCGAAGTGATGCGGCTTCGTCGTTAATGGTGCTCAGCGCACCCGTGACGAGCTCTCGACGGGTACGTGCGAGGTATTGGCCCGACTCTTCGAGCACGGCACGTCCAATGCGATTGAGGTCTCGGGCGGGCTGCACGACGTGGCGCTCTCGCCATTCGCGAACGGCGCGCACCAACGCCTGTCCGGTCGCGGTGGGAGTAATGAAGGCCCGACGCGTCGCCATGTCGGCCACCGAGATATCGCCGGTATGGCCGATACCCGTCGCGACGGGCACCGGACACGCGGCGATGGCCCGGGCGATGCGTTCGTCGTCGAAACAGGAGAGGTCCAATTTGGAACCACCACCGCGCACCACGCAAATGATGTCGGGTTGCCACGATCCGTCGCCCGCGGCCAGAGCTTTCAGCGCCGTGACGACTTCGGCCGGGGCGTTGTCGCCCTGCACCGTGGCGCGCGCGACGCGCACGTCAAAGCAGTACGGCGAATCGGTCAGTTGGCCGAGGAAATCGTTGTACCCCTCGGTGCCCGGGCTGGCGACGAGTCCCACCCGCAGTGGCAGCTCGGGCAAAAAGGCGTGGGGGTCGTGGTCCTCCCCCTTGGGGACGATCACGCCCTCGGCGGTCAACCTGGCAATGAGTTCCTGACGACGAAGTTCCGCCTCACCCAGGGCGCTCGCCACATCGACATCGGTGATAACCACCCCGAGCTCTCCGCGAGCTTTGTAGATGTCGACGTAGGCCTCGAAAGTGATGACCGAGCCCTCTTTCACGGCAATGCCGGCTTGCTCGAGGCGGGCCTTAAGGGGCTGCCAGGTTCCCTTCCAGCACTTAGCCTTCAATTGCGCGCCGCGATCGGAATCCACGACGTCGAGGTACAGGTGGTCTTTTTCGTACTTCTTTGAGACTTCCGCCTTAATCCATTGGCGGTGAGATTTACCCAGAGTCGCTTCGAGGCGTCCAGCGACGACGTCCAGGTAGCCCGTGACGGAAAAGGGGGCGTCTTTGCTGCCGGCGTCGCTCATTAGCGCCGAGGCTACCGCCCCCCGTTGCCGATTCGGCGTACGTCTGGCACAATGGTGACGGACGGTGAGCCAACCGGGCAGTCGCGCCGCAAGGTGAGGAAGGTCGGGGCTCCGAAGAGCAGAATGCTTGCGAAAGGCAAGTCGCGGCGACGCGCAGGACAGTGCCACAGAGAACAGACCGCCGATGGCCCTCGGGCACAGGTGAGGGTGAAACGGTGAGGTAAGAGCTCACCAGCGCCGGCCGTGAGGTCGACGGCTTGGTAAACCCCATTCGGAGCAAGGTCAAACGTGGGAGACGGGTTGCTCGCCCGCTGAGGGAAACTTCGGCACTCCCCAGGTGGACCGCATAGATGGATGGCTGCACAGCTTTCTTCGGAAAGCGGACAGAACCCCGCCTACAGGTTGACTCACCGTCCTTTAATTCCCCCTGCGTGCGCGAGGGTGCGCAAATTTCCTAGCCTGTACCGCGGTGCCTCTTCTTCCCTATCGCGTTCTCCCCGTCTCCGACCCCGGTCAGCCCGACCTGCGTTCCCCCGGCCGCTTCCTTTTTTGGATGGCTCGTCGCCAGTGGCGCCTCATTGCCGGCGGCACCATTTTTGGTGTCATTTGGATGGTGGCTCAAGCCCTGTTGTGGGCCGCGGTGGGTACCGCCATCGATCGCGGCTTGGTGCATCGCAACCAACACGAGCTCGTCATCTGGTGCCTCATCATCTTGGCCCTGGGTGCCACCCAAGGTGTCGCCGGCGCCATTCGCCACCAGATCGCCGTCACGAACTGGATGAATGCGGCGTTTCGCACCATCCAGTTAGTCGGCCGTCACCTCAGCATCGCCGGCACCGGCGTCACGGATGAAATCACCAGTGGCGACGTGGTCACCACCGTTGCGGCCGATGCCATGCGTATTGGTGGCGCCTACGACGTCATTCCTCGATTCATCGGGGCCATCGTCGCGTGGATAGTGGTGGCCATCATTTTGGTTTCCTCGTCGGGCGTCCTCGGCGTCGTCGTGCTCGTCGGCGTCCCCCTCCTCGCCTCTCTCACGACCCCTCTGATGCGCCCGCTGCACCAATCGCAGGCTGCCCAGCGTGAATCGACCGGTCGCCTCACCGCCATGGGTAGCGATACCGTCTCGGGGCTTCGCATCTTGCGAGGCGTCGGTGGCGAAGACGTCTTTTTTAAGAACTACGTCGACACCAGCACCGAAGTGAAGCAAGCGGGCATCAAAGTCGCCGGTCCGCAGGCTCTCCTCGAGTCCGGCCAGGTCTTTTTACCGGCGGTCCTCACCGTCATCATCACCTGGGCCGGTGCCACCAAGGTCATCCACCACGAGATCCAGGCTGGCCAGCTCGTGGCCTTCTTTGGGTACGCCACCTTCCTTACCTTGCCGCTTCGCACCGTGATCGAATACATCGTCGCCAGCACCCGCGCCATCGTGGGCGCGCGCAAGGTGATCGCGATTTTGTCGACCACTCCGAGCGTGAGCGACCCCGCTCAGCCGCAGCCCTGGCCGACCGCGCCTACTCGCCTCGTTGATCCCGCCAGTGGCGTCACGGTCGCACTCGGACAGCTCACCGGCCTCGTCACCGAAACCCCCGCCCAGGCACAGGTCATTGCCAACGCCTTGGGTCGATTCACCACTGACTCGACAGCCCTGATTGATGATCTGCCCTTGGCCGATCTCACCGTGGCCGAACTACGGCGACACATCGTGGTGAGCGAGATTGAGCCACGCATTTTCGCGGGCACGCTACGCAGTGAAGTGTCACTGGGAACCGAGATGTCGGACCACGAACTCGACGGCGCCTTCGCGGTGGCCTCCGCCGGCGACATCATTTCCGCCAGCGATGACGGCTACGAGATGACGGTGGAAGAGCGCGGTCGCAACTTCTCTGGTGGTCAGCGCCAGCGACTCGCTCTCGCTCGCGCGCTCGCCACTCAGGCCGACATTCTCATTCTCATCGAACCCACCTCTGCGGTCGACACCCACACCGAGGGCCGCATTGCGACTCAGTTGGGCGATGCCCGTCGAGGTCGCACCACAGTCGTGGCATCTACCAGTCCGCTGATTTTGGAAAAGTGCGATGCCGTTATTTTTGTCAACCCCGCGGGTGAGGTCATTACGGGGTCGCACCGCGAACTCGCTCGCGACCGTGCGGACTACCGCAACGTCGTTCTTCGGACGGACGACTAATGACCTCGCTACCTATCGCCTCGAATAAGAGTGTTCGCGCTTACGCCAAGACCTTGGCGCGCGATTTTCGCCGCCCCATGTTTCGTGCCTTGTGGATGTACGCCATTGCGGGTATCGCCTCGCTGGTCGGCCCGACCATCATCGGTCACATCGTCAATGACGTCACCGCTGGCACCCTGACGTCACGCGGCATCACCTACTTCGCCCTCGGCCTCATCGCCGCCTCGCTCATCAATACAGCCTCGACCTTTCTCGCTCGTCGACGCAGTTACGTCTTGGGCGAAAGCGTCTTTGCTCGTCTGCGCGAAGACTTCATGGCTCGAGTCTTAGAGCTCCCCTTGTCGGTGGTGGAACGAGCCGGTACGGGTGACCTCCTGAGTCGCACCACCAACGACGTGGAAGCACTGTCTCGCACCGTGCGCTTCGCCGTGCCGGAGTGGCTGGTCGCCATCATGCAGGCGCTGCTCACTCTCGCCGCCATGCTCCTCACCTCTCCCCTCGTTGCGCTTAGCGCGCTGATTGCCCTGCCCCTTCTCTACCTCTCGACCAAGCGCTACCTGCGCTACGCCGCTCCCGGATACATCCGAGAGCGCATCAGCTACGCCACTTTGTTCGCCACCGTCTCGGAGACCGCCGAGGGCGGCCGCACCATGGATGCCCTGCAGCTCGGTCGCCGCCAACGTCACCGAGTGGAGCGCGACCTCAACGAGATCTTCTATTCCGAGATTTACACCTTGTCGTTGCGCCTCGCCTGGTTCCCGACGCTCGAGACCAACTTTGCCCTCGCGATCGCGACCACCGTCGGGTGGGGTGGCTACCTGTATCTGCACCACCACGTCTCGCTCGGAGCCGCCACCGCGGTCGCGCTCTACGTGGTGCAGCTCGTTGACCCCCTGGACCGCATCGTCGCGTGGCTGGACGAATTGCAAATCGGTCAGACCGCCCTCGCCCGCCTCATCGGCGTCGCGGACGTGAAAGATGACCGCATCACCACGGGAGATCAACCCCTCAGCGAGATCATCGAACTCAGCAACGTGCGCTATCACTATCGACCCGGGCACGACGTCTTAAAGGGCGTCTCGCTCACCATCACCCCTGGCGAGCGACTCGCCATCGTGGGCCCCAGTGGCGCCGGCAAGAGCACCCTCGGTCGACTGATTGCCGGCATTGACCGACCCAGCACCGGCACCTTGACTATTGGTGGAGTGTCCTTAGAGCACCTGCCGCTCAGTGACGTTCGCCAGCACGTGGCCCTCGTTACCCAGGAGCACCACATCTTCATCGGCAGTTTGCGTGACAACTTGCGCCTCGCGGACACCTCGGCCACCAACGACGAGCTGGAGCGGGCCCTCGCCGCCGTTGACGCCATCGAATGGGTATCGGCGCTTCCCGAGGGATTCGACACCATCTTGGGTTCCACGGGGTACCCGCTCACCGCCGGTCAGGCTCAACAATTGGCCCTCGCTCGTCTCGTGCTAGCCGACCCGCATACTCTCGTGCTCGACGAAGCCACCGCGCTGCTGGATCCACGTGCGGCACGCCATCTGGAGCGTTCGCTGAATGCCGTGATGCAGGGCCGCACGGTCATTGCCATCGCGCACCGCCTCCACACCGCGCACGACGCGGACCGCGTGTGCGTCGTGATCGACGGCAATATCGCCGAGCTGGGCACCCACGACGAGCTCCTCGCCCTCGGTGGAGAGTACGCCGCGTTGTGGCGAAGCTGGCGTAGCGAGTCCGACGAGGCTGAATAGGCTCACTGCGTGAGTAAGGGGCCATTGCTGGATGCGAACGACGTCATGTCGTGCCCGCATCGCGTGGCCCTTGACCGTGGTGGCCCCCAAGCCGCCGCTCCCTTCATCCCCACCGTCTCCATTGAACGGCGCCGCCGAGAAGCGCTGGCGCAGCGCGAATCGGTTCGCACCCTCTGGGAAAGCCGGCTCGACCTCGTCGCTCCTCGCGGGGCGGCAGAGACCATGGCGGCACTGCAGCGCGGCGCCGAACTGGTGTGGCAGCCCACCTTGCCCGACGACCTCGTCTCTGGTCGCCGCACGCGGCTCGACGCCCTCATCCGCGTGGGCCGTGAGGGAACCTTTCGCTACGCCCCGTTGGTCGTGAAGAATCACGAACTGACCACCGCAGCCAGCACTCGTCGCATCTTGTCCAGCTCTCTCGACAAGCCACGACCCGCCGACGCCACGTGGGTGGGTGGAGTCGGCATTCGCCGAGCGACCGCCTCCATCAAGAAGGACTTCGCCGCGCTCTATCAAGCTGCCCACCACCTCAAGAATCTCGGCCATGCGGGGCACCCCGCCTTCGGCGGCATCGTGGACCGCAGTCAGAACCTGTGGTGGTTCGAGCTGGCGCACGTGGAGGGCCCCCTCTCCTGGCGTGATTTCGACGCCCGCTTCGCGCAGCGCCGCGACGTCCTGCAGCGCCGTGACGCGTGGGAAAACGAGGGCAGCCCCTTTCCCACCACCCCTTTTTGGCACAAGGAATGCGACGACTGCGCCTACGCCGCGGGCTGTCGCCGCATTCTCGAGGAGCGAAACGACGTCTCGCTCGTTCGTTCGTCCAGCTTTGATGAACAGGTACTGCTTCGCGAGGCCGGCATTGCCACGCGCCATGATTTGGCGCAGCTCAATCCCGATCTCGCCCGTCGGAGTCGACAGATCATCATGGATCCCGCCGCCCCTCTCGACCCCTCGGTGGTCCTCGGACGCGGCGTCGATCAACTCGACGAACTCATCTATCGAGCGCGGGTCTTTGCCGCGGGCACCTTCTTGCGCAAGGTCGACGTGGCTCACGTCGCGTGCCCCACGGGAGACGTCGAAATTGACGTCGACATGGAGAGCTACGACGACATCACCTATCTCTGGGGCGCGCGGGTAAGGGCGCCGGGCGTCGATGGCATCTCCGAGGGGTACTACTCCTTTGGCCACTTCACTGCCGACCTCGCCCCGCAGGAAAGTCGTATCTTCGATGAATTCTGGGGCTGGTTTAACGACATTCGTGAACGCTGCACCACGCGGGGACTTCAATTTCGCGCGTATTGCTTTTTCGCTTCTGCCGAGAATGGCGCGATGCGCCAAGCCCTCGACCGGGGTGCGACCAGCAACCGAGATGATGTCGAGAATTTCATCGCGTCGCCTGACTGGGTGGACCTTCATGAAATCGTGAAGCGGGTCATTCAAACTGATGGCCCCCTAGGTCTGAAGGTCGTGGCTCCGGCGGCGGGCTTTCACTGGCGTGATGACGACCCGGGTGGCGAGAATTCGATGGCTTGGTTCGAAGAGGCGCTCGCGGGCGAGACGTCATCTCGTCAACGCATCTTGGACTACAACGAAGATGACTGCGCCGCGACGGCGGCGCTGCGCGACTGGCTCAATGGCCCCGCACGCGAACTACCGCACCGCGATGACCCTGACGGCCCCTGGACGAAGGCCTAGGTCCGAGGTGGCTCGTCACGGGCGGCAACGCCCTGATGTGGTGGCGACGGGGGTGGGCATCGCCTCGTCGCTCGTCGACATCGTTATCTGCATCACCTCCGCGGCGGCTATCAGTCAGCTTTGGCAGCACAATGTCACCCCTGTCTCTCGCGCCATTGTTCCCGCGCTTATCTCCGCGTTGCTGGCGGCCATCCGACCGCTCCTCGTCGCGCGGGTGCTGCGTCAACGCGGCCGCCACCTTTCCGAGCCGACGATTGCTGCTGTCGTCGACCGCGCCCTCGTGGGCCGGTCGGCTATTGGCGACCTCGTGGTGCGTGGGAGCGCCGTGGCTGACTTTCGTCGTGAGCAACTCGCCATCGATGCCCGCAGTGGGGCCGTGTTATCTCTTCCGGTCGCGGCCGCCATCGTGGGCGCCCTGGTCACCCCCTGGGTAGTGGCGATCATCGGTGCGTTGTTGGGCGCCGCCGTTCCCTTCTACATCTGGTCGGGACGCGCGTCGGCTCGCGAACGCGCTCGACACCTGGAGCGTGAAGCGGACACCCTGACGCGCTGGACTCGTTACCTCGTGGCCCTGCCCACCTTGCGCGGCATCCACCGAGTCGACGTGGGCGTTCGCGACCTCGAGGCCGCCACTGATCGTGAACACTCCAGCGCTCAACGAGCTATCGCTCGTGCACTCGGGTCATCTGCCGTGAGCGAATTCGTCGCCGGTGTCGCCGTGGGATTAGTGGCCATGGTTCTGGGTTTCTCGCTGTTTCGTGGCCACCACTCATATCCGGCGGGCAGCGGCATCTTTCGCAGTGTTCTGGCGGTGCTGTTGACCGCTCACATCGCCGCTGCGTGGCGACAACGTGGAGCCGACTTTCACGCTCGAGAGGAAATAGCGGCCAGCATCGCCCTGCTTGAGCCGTCGGCCATCACGTCGGTGACGTCGGGGCCACTCGTGGCACGTGACGTCGTCACCCGCGCCGGCCGAGCCCCCGTCTCTTTTGAGCTACCCCCCGGGAGCCACCTGCATCTGGCCGGCCCCTCCGGATCGGGAAAGACGTCCCTCATCCGTTGCCTCGTCGGAAGCGACGCGCCTCAATCCGGCAGCATTACCGGTCAGATCGGCGAGCGGGTCGGACTGGTAAGCCCCGACGTTGCCCTGCCACCGATGTCGCTACGGGAAAACCTGGGCAGCGAAACAATCGAGGTAGATGCTCTCTTTACCTCCGTAGGCCTCGCCCACCTGCTCCTCGATGAGGCGTCCGTCATCGGCCAACTCTCCGACGGCGAACGAGTGCGAGTCGTGCTCGCTCGCGCCCTCGCGCTACATGCTGATGCTCTCGTCATCGATGACGTCGTGGGCCTCCTGGATGCCGACACCCGTGAACTCTGCCGCCGGGCGATAGCGACTTTGGCCCCCACCGCCACGGTCATCGAGGCGGGTCACGGCGAGTGGCTCACCACGGCCGACCTCGTTATCGAGGTGAACTCGTGAGCACGCTTCGACACTGGCTGACGCTCTCACGCCCGCCTCGGTCGGCGCTGGTCCTGGCCATCGCCACGGCGACCCTCGGCACCTTCTTGTCGCTGGCCTTGACCATCTTGTCGGTAAGCCTTCTGGGCCTCTCAGCCGGCAATAGCTTGACCTCCGTGTTCGGCATCCTGGTGGTGGTCGAGCTGATCGCGTTCACCCGTGCACCCTCGCGATATCTGGAGCGGCGAGCGGCACATCGAGTCGGATACGACGCCGTGGCGTCATGGCGACAGCGCGCGGCGCTTTCGCTGGCGTCACAGCGAGTCGATCGCGTCAGTGCCCACGACGCGGCGGCCATCGCGCGTCAGGTCACCGCGGACACCGACCAGCTGCAAAGTCTGTGGCTGAGCGTCGCCATTCCGCTCAGTGGGTCCTGGATGGGCCTCTGCGGGGCGGCCGGCACCCTCGCCGTGCTGCTCGGTGTTTCCGGTGCGACATCGGCGTTAGCGGCCTTGTGGTGGGGTCTAGGACAATTCATCGTTTCGACGGCGGTCCTCGTCGGCGCCCGCACCGGCCTTCGACGCCTCGAGGGGCGCAGCGCTGCCCTTCGCAGCTGCGACCGTTTATACGTCGAGGCCCTCGCGACCGCGCGTTCGGTGGGACCCTCCTTGCGCCTCCTCGCCCGCGACGGAGACCTGCGACGCGACACCATCGCTGCGGGACGTCGTCGCGAAGTCGCCGCC
>CAISIU010000147.1 GCA_903885505.1 uncultured Actinomycetes bacterium
CCACGCACCGGCCGGAGCGCTGTTAAGCGCGGCCAACACGGTCGGTCCGTCGTACCAGGTGTTGAGGTAGGAGGGCTCGACCACGTTGTCGCCATTGAGCGCCGACACCGGCACGATGATGGGAGTGTCGAAGCCCAGTCGACGAGCGACGTCGTTCACGTCCTTTTCGACGGCACGGAAGGTGGCCTCATCCCAGTCGACGAGGTCCATCTTGTTGGCCGCCACGATGAGGTGCCGAACGCCGAGAAGACCCGCGATGCACAAGTGGCGTCGCGTTTGCTCCTTGAGGCCGGCGGTGGCGTCGAGAACTACAAGGGCAACGTCAGCGTTACTCGCACCGGTCGCCATGTTGGCGGTGTACTGAACGTGTCCTGGGCAGTCGGCAATCACGAACTTGCGCTCGGGCGTCGCCGCGTAGCGGTACGCCACGTCAATCGTGATGCCCTGCTCGCGTTCGGCGCGAAGTCCGTCGGTGACGAAACTGAGGTCGAGGTCGCCCACGCCACGCTTTTGGCTGGCGGCTTCCACCGCGGCGAGTTGGTCATCGAAGAGCTGGCGGGTGTCGACGAGGAGCCGGCCGACCAGGGTCGACTTGCCGTCGTCCACCGATCCGATAGTGGCGAAGCGCAGTAGGTCAGTTGCCATTAGAAATACCCCTCCCGCTTGCGGTCCTCCATGGCCGTTTCGCTGAAACGGTCGTCGGCGCGAGTCGCCCCGCGCTCAGACACATTGGAGGTTTCGATTTCCTTAATGATGGCGTCCAGCGTGTCGGCCGACGAACGAACGGCACCGGTGCATGACGCGTCGCCCACGGTGCGGAATCGAACCATGTGACGTTCAATCACTTCACCCGGCTGGGGGTGGACGAAGTCGCCCACCGACAACCACATGTCATCACGCTTAATCACTGGTCGCATGTGCGCGAAGTAGATGGTGGGCAAAGGAACGTTTTCGCGACGGATGTAATTCCATACGTCGAGCTCGGTCCAGTCGGACAAGGGGAAGGCACGCAGGTGCTCGCCCGGATTCACCTTGCCCTGGTACAGCTGCCATAGTTCGGGGCGCTGCGCGCGCGGGTCCCACTGGCCAAATCGGTCACGGAACGACAAGACGCGCTCCTTGGCGCGGGCCTTGTCTTCGTCGCGACGCGCGCCACCGAAAGCCGCATCGAACTTGTTCGCGTTGATGGCGTCGAGCAGGGCGGTCGTCTGGAGACGGTTGCGCATGCCGAGCGGGCCCGGGTCAGGAACGCGACCCTTGTCAATGGCCTCTTGGACCGACGCCACCACGAGCTGAAGACCCAAGGTGTCCACCCGCTCGTCGCGATAGTCGATCACTTCTTGGAAGTTGTGACCGGTGTCCACGTGCATCACAGGGAAGGGGATTTTGTTCGGGGCGAAGGCCTTGGTCGCGAGGTGTAGCAAAACTGCGGAGTCTTTGCCACCTGAGAACAGCAAGACCGGCCGTTCGCACTCGGCCACGACCTCTCGGATGATGAAAATCGCGTGGGATTCGAGGATGTCGAGGTGGTCGGTAGCCATAGAAGTAACTAAATACTAGTGGGGCGGTAGTCTTTCCCTCGAAAGTAGGTCTTGTGAATCTCTCTGACGTCGCTTCCCTCGCTGAAAAGTGGACCCCCGACGAAATTGTGGCGTGGTCCATCGAGCAATTCCCCGGCGCCATCACCGTGGCGTGCTCCTTCGAGGACCTCGTCTTGGTCGATATCGTGCGCCGCCACGCCCCGCGCACACCCGTGATTTTCCTCGACACCGAGGGCCACTTCCCGGAAACCTACGAATTCGTGAACCGTATTGAAAAAGACTGGGACCTCAATCTCGTGCGCACGGTGCCCGGTGCGGACGCGGCCGATAAGCCCTGTGGCACCGACGGATGCTGTCAGGTGCGCAAGGTGGGGCCATTGCAGCGTGCGGTGGCGGGCTACGGCGCGTGGTTAACCAGCGTGAAGCGAGTCGACGCGGTGACGCGTGCCGACATGCCGGTCATCAGTTGGGATGAGAAGTTTGGCCTCGTCAAGGTCAATCCGCTCGCCACCTGGACTGATGACGACGTGCTGTGGTACATCGGCGAACACCAACTGCCGGAGCACCCCTTGTGGGCCGAGGGTTACACCTCGATTGGATGTGCCGCCGTGACTGCGAAGCCCGCGCCGGGTGCCGATCGACGCTCGGGTCGATGGGCGGGAAGTGACCACGTGGAGTGCGGCCTGCACGAGGCGTAAGTATCCACCACTTTCGAGCATTGTTTGATTACCGTTTCTGAGAACGAAACGGAGCGAAAGTTGTTGATCCTGGTCCTCATAGGCCTCTGGGCCGCGATACTGACCCCCATCGGGTTCAAGTGGCTGCGGGACCGGTCAACCGACCTCAAAATCGACCGCTTTCGCGACGAGCGCTCTGCCTTGTCGCGCCGTGAACTTTCCGTCGCTCCGGCTCACACCCTTGAGGACGACGACGAACTCGAGGACCGCCCCCTCGCAACTCGCCGCCGGACCGCCGAGGCTCCTCGCCCGCGTGTGAATCCCGCGAGCGCGTATTCGATGCACGACCGCAACGAGCGGGCGTACGCCGACGTGCGACTTGCTCGTTCGCGTCAGCACGAACGCCGTCGCCGTGCGATCTTGACCTTGCTCGCCACCACCGCGCTGAGCACCGTGGCGTCAGTGGCCGTGAGCTGGACCATCATTACCGCGTGGTGCGTGCTCAGCTGGCTGTCGCTCGCCACCTACGTCGGTTTGATGTTCTGGGTGATGTGGTCCACCGAAGGCCAGGACCTTCGCCGTTCTGCCGTGGCGGATGTTGAGGACTTGCACCAGCGTCGCGCGGCCGTTCGTCGTGACGAGGCTGAGGACGACCACGAAGAAGACTTTGGCGTTCGCTTCACGGCCAGTCAGTCGCAATCCTTTGCCCGCAGTCGGGCTCCCCGCGCCGCGGCCCACTAGGCCCTGCCCGTTGTCGGGCTAGAATGAGTTTCCTCTTGGGGGTGTAGCTCAGTTGGTAGAGCGCTACGTTCGCAATGTAGAGGCCGTGGGTTCGAATCCCATCACCTCCACCAAGTAGTCGCGAAGTCACTCGCGTGAGTGTCCTGCACTGTCGGAAAGGCTCCCTATGACGCCGCTGTTGAAAGTCCAGTGTTTCGGCGTCTCCGCCGACGGATTCGGAGCCGGTGAGGGGCAAAGCCTGGAGCAGCCATTCGGACACGTAGGTCCCGGTGACCTCTTGGGTTGGGCCATGGCAACGTCGGCGCGTTCGTCGAGTGATTCCGCGACGCGCGGACTCGACGATTACTTCATGCGTGACATGGCGCACGGCATTGGTGCGGAGATCATGGGTCGTAACAAGTTCGGTCCGGTGCGTGGCCCATGGCTCGATGGCGAGTGGCAGGGCTGGTGGGGGGACGAGCCGCCCTTCCACACGCCAGTCTTTGTCCTCACCCATCATGAGCGCGCGCCGCTGACCTTGTCGGACACGACCTTTCACTTCATGAACGCCTCGCCCCACGACGCGCTCGCTGCCGCCATGGCCGCGGCCAATGGACTCGATGTTCGATTAGGCGGCGGCGTTTCTACCGTTCGGCAGTTCTTGGACGCCGGGCTGGTGGACACCCTGCACGTGACGGTGGCACCTATCGAGATCGGTCGCGGTGAGCGTCTATGGAATTCTCCCGACGACCTGAACGACCGCTACCACCACGAGACCGTCCCTAGCGCCAGCGGCGTGATTCACCACCTGTTCTGGCGGCGTTAAGCGCAATCAACGGCGCCAACCTGCGAACTACGCTACGACTGTGACCGTTCTTCCTCCGGTGCCCGATCGCACTACTCGCCGCCGCCGAAAGGCATCGCGCGAAGTGGCCACGGACGCGATGTTCGACGGTCAGATGATCATTCGAAATGGACGCCCGTATGACCCGGCATGGGACCTGTGGCGTCCCCCGCGCCGCTGGCCGGGCGCCCTGCTGTCGGCCATGGCGATCGTTGGATTAGTCGTCGCGGTGGTCTTTCACTTCTCGGGCAAGACGCACCCGAAGAAGCCGCACGCCATTTTTGTTGGCGCGGGCATCAGTCCGACCGCCGCGCCCGTCACGCCTGCGAGCGACATTGTGAAATTCCACGGCAAGGCGGGAGTGGCCACGATCTCGTTCACCTCCAAGGGAACCCTGCTGGTGTGGAATGTGGCCTGCAAGTGTCGGGACAACTACGGCGTCATCGTGCGAAACAGCTTGGGTGATGTCGTGGGCGTACCGGTGAACGCCACCGGGAAATCCACCTCGGCGAGTCCCGCGATCTATCCCGCCGGTACCTACACCGCGAGCGTGGTCGCCACTGGCACGTGGCACATTGATCTCATCGATCCCACCCACGCCGCATTTCTCCCGAAGACCTACCGATACGTTTCGAAGGGCAGCAGCGTTCTGGGGCCATTTCACGGCCCGGTGGCCAGTATCACCTTTACCTACATTGGGTCGGTGGGAACGGTGTTCTCCGCAAAAGTGGTGACGCTGAATTCCATTCCCTTGCTGCCCACTGTGTATCACCACAGCTTCTATTACGGCACCCAAAGTTTGTCGGGGCTCGCGGACATGTACTTCATCTACGTGTCCGGCCCCAATCTCTGGTCAGTCGCGACTCACTAAGCCCACCACACCGCGAGGCTGTGGATTACTTGTTCACGTCGTGGTGTTTCTTGTGGACAAACTCGCCGTCGTGGTGGAAAGTCGGTGAAAAGTCCTGAATTTGCTGTGGACACACGAGATTTTCTGACTCTGGGTGCTTCTGAGTCTGCCAAAGTACGTGCATCGCCGCGGAGGCGTAGCGCTCATTTCGATGGGAGCTGCGAACGAGGCGGACTAGCGAACGATCTGTCCGACACGGAAAAGTCGCTGGAGGCGGCCCCGAGAGGCTGGTGAACTTTGGTTCCCAGCGCTCGGGGTTTCGTCGTTAGCGGGCGAAGATGTGGGCGGGGCGCTCGCCACGAGCAATCTGCTCGCGAATGTCGCGCTGCACCACGTCGAGGTCGCCGGGGTGCGTCACACCGACGCAGCGTGATTCAGAAATAATGACGTCGACATCCAACTTGCCGTTGGCGACGTAGTGGCCCACAATCTCGGGCAACAAGAGCTCGGCGTCAATGCTGTGTTCCGTCGTGCGGCGAGCCTCATCGAGCAGTTCCCAGGTCACGTGGTTGAAACCCCAGAGGTTCATCGACACCACCGTGGACGGCGACAGCAGAGATGGCTCGTGACCGTCGTTGGCGTGGAACTCGCCCTCGATCAAGGTCACCCCACGGCGTTCGTGAATCTCGGACAAACGTGTTCCCTCGACGACGCAGACGCCGCGAGTGACGGGGTCGGGGCCGACAAGAGCATTCTGGAGGCGAAAGCCCACCAAACAGCTGTGTTCACCACCAATGAGGTGCTCGCCGAGGTCAAACATGGCCTGACGTCCATAGAGGTCGTCGGCGTTGGCAACACCAAAGGGCTGCGACACGTCTACGTGCGCTTCAGCAGCCAAGACGGCATTCACCGTGCCACTCGGCACTTCTTGGATAGCGAATGACACGTGGCGATCACGAGGCCAGTGGGTCTCAATGTGGTCGCGAATGACGGGACCCGTGTCGGGATTGACCACGACCACAATGTTCTCGAAGCCCGCGGAGTAGGCGTCACCGGCGATTAAGTCGATGATGCCCTCGCCATTTGGACCAATAGGCGCGAGTGGCTTAATCCCGCCGTAGCGTCGCGCGCGACCTGCGGCCAAGATGACGAGAGAGGGGGAACTCACGCGCGCCACTTTACGACAGACGAGGCCCACGTCATACCCGCCCCGAAGCCGGTGAATAGCACGAGGTCACCGTCGGCAAGGCGTCCTGTCTCGCGCGCGTCATGGACCGCGAGGGGAATGGAGGCACTTGAGGTATTGCCGTAGCGATCCAGAACAACAACGGCCTTCTCGGTCGGAATTCCCAGGCGGTCGCAGGCAGCATTGATAATTCTCACGTTGGCCTGGTGGGGAATAACGAGTGAAAGTTGATCGGCCGTGATACCGGCCGCGGTCATGGCGCGCTCGGCAGAATCGACCATGACACGAACGGCGCGTCGAAAAATTTCCTTGCCATCCATCCAGATGGTGCCGCCGTGCTCGCAGGTGAGCAGGTGGACCAGTGACCCATCGCTGCCCAGGTCAGACGCCAGAATTTGATTCTCGGTACTGGCCTCGAGGACTGCCGCACCGGCACCGTCACCGAGGAGAACGGCCATGGTGCGGTCATTCCAATCAGTCCATCGCGAGAGGTGCTCCGCGCCAATGACCAAAATCCTCTGGTGACCGGTCGCCAAGAGACCCTGGGCCACCCGAACGGCGTACATGAACCCACTGCAGGCCGCGTTGAGATCGATCGCCGGGGCCGTGATTCCGAGCTCGGCCGCAATGACGGGAGCGCTGGCGGGGATGAGGCGATCGGGCGTCGTGGTAGCCAA
>CAISIU010000148.1 GCA_903885505.1 uncultured Actinomycetes bacterium
CCAGCCGTCTTCCAAGGTGTAGGTGTCGATGGTGCCGACGTTCACCATGGGCTCGACCGCAAAGACCATGCCCTCCTTGAGGGTGGGTCCGGGCGTGCCCGGCCAGTAGTTGGGGACTTGCGGGCTTTCGTGCATCGCGGTGCCAATGGCGTGACCGACGTATTCACGAACGACATAGAAACCGGCGGCTTCGGCCACCTGCTGCACCGCGCGGCCAATTTCGTTCAGACGATTGCCGATGACCATTTGGTCGACTCCGGCAAAGAGGCTGCGCTCGGTGGTCTCGATCAACTTTTTCGCGACCGGTGAAATCTGGCCGACGCCCGCGGTGTAGGCTGCGTCGCCGTGGTAGCCCTCGATGATGGCGCCGCAGTCAATGGAAATAATGTCGCCCTCTTGCAGCACGTAGTTGCCGGGGATGCCGTGCACGATCATGTCGTTCGGCGAGGCGCAGATCACCGCGGGAAAGCCGTGGTAGTTCAGGAAGTTCGAGCGAGCACCGCGACGCTCAATGACCTCGGCCGCGATGTTGTTCAGCTGCATCGTGGTGATGCCGGGGCGAATGGCGTCGCGCGTCTTTTCGTGCATCTCGGCAACGACCTTGCCGGCCTTGCGCATGAGATCGAGCTCGCGCTTGTTGCGACGCATGGGCTCTAGGCCTCGTCAACGGCCGCGGTGATGGCGGCAAAGACGTTGTCGACCGAGTCGTCACCGTTGATGGTGATGAGAAGGTCACGCGTCGAGTAGTAGTCGAGCAGCGGCGCGGTGTCGCGCTCGTAGACCGAGAGGCGCTGGCGAATGGCTTCGGGCGTGTCGTCGCCGCGCTGCACCACTTCCCCACCGCAACGTTCGCACACGCCGGTTTCACCCGACGGGTCGACCGAGCGATAGATCGCCGAGCAGGCCTTGCACACGCGGCGCATGGCCAGACGCTCGGTCACGAGGTCAGTCGCCACGTCCAGGTTGATGCACGCGGTGACGGTGTTCGGCAGCAACATGGCGGCGAGAGCGTCAGCCTGGCCCACGGTGCGGGGGTAGCCATCGAGCAAGACGCCGCGCGCGGCGTCGGGCTGCGCGAAGCGCTCCTCGACGAGGTCGTTCACCAATTCGTCCGACACCAGTTCACCGGCATCGAGCACGCCCTTGACGCGCTGGCCGAGTTCGCTGCCCGCCTTGATCGCGGCGCGCAGAATCTCACCGGTCGAGACGTGGGGAATGCCGTAGTGCTTCGACAAGAGGTCAGCTTGCGTGCCCTTGCCGGCACCCTGCTTTCCGAGCAGGACGATGATGAGGCGGTCCGTCATCTCAGTTCCTAGTTTTTGAGGAAACCCTCGTAGTTGCGCATGGACAACTGAGAGTCAATCTGACGCATGGTGTCAAGGGCGACACCCACGGCGATGAGAAGGGTCGTCCCATAAAACGGGAAACGGTTGACGTTCCACCAGGCCATGAGCACCGACGGCAAGATGGCCACGGTGCCGAGGAAGGTCGCGCCCACCACGGTGATGCGGTTCACCAAACGACTGAGGTACTTCTCGGTGGGCCAGCCCGGACGAATACCCGGGATGAAGCCGCCACCTTGACGCAGCGCTTCGGCCTGCTGGTGCGGGTCGAACTGCACGTAGACGTAGAAGAAGGTGAACATCAAGATCAGCACGAAGTAGCTGATGATGTAGATCGGGCTGGTCGCCTGCAGCGAGTTCTTCACGAAGCTCTGCAGGCCACTCCACGGCACGACGTTGCTGAGCAAGGTCGGGATGTAGAGCAGCGACGAGGCGAAGATGATGGGAATCACACCGGACTGGTTGACCTTCAGCGGGATGTAGGTGGTGTTGCCACCCATCTGCTGACGGCCGACCACGCGACGCGCGTAGGTCACGGGGATGCGGCGCTGACCTTGGTCCATGAAGATGATGACCACGAGCATGGCGAGCGAAATGCTGAGCAGCACCCAGAACTTCAGTGCGCCACCTTCTTGGTAGATGGTGCGGAAGCCCGAGGGCAACTGCGAGACCACCGACGAGAAGATCAGCAAACTCATACCGTTACCGATACCGCGCTGGGTAATGAGTTCCGACAACCACATCACGACCGCGGTACCCGCGGTCCAGATGATGACCATGAGCACACCGGTCCAGGCGGTGAAGCCTGAGACCATGAGGTCAATGGTCTGGCCGATCAGGGCCTGGTCGTGACCGTGGAAGGCGTAGACGAGACCCGTGGCCTGCAGCAAGGCCAGAGCCAAGGTCAGGTAACGGGTGGTCTGCGTCAGCTTCTTCTCACCGGCGGGGCCCTCTTCACGCCACTTGGCGAACTTCGGGATAACCGTGCCGAGCAGCTGAATAACGATGGTCGAGGTGATGTACGGCATCACACCGAGACCAAAGAACGCCAGCTTGGTCAGCGCACCACCCGAGAACAGGTTGATGAGACCGAGCACGCCGCTCGAGCCTGCCGACTTCTGCAGTGCCTGTACCTGCGTCCACGACACGCCCGGCAACGGGAGGTTGGCTCCCAGCTCGTAGAGCAAAATCATGGCCAAGGTAAAGAGGACCTTGTTGCGAAGGTCCGGAACCTTGAAGATATTGGCGAGGCGCTTCAGCACGATGGCCTACCGGTTCTGGTGCTGGTTGCCCGCCGCGGCCGGACGCACCGCGAAGGGCAGGTCCAAAACGGTGACGGTGCCACCGGCGGCCTCGATAGCCGCCTTGGCCGACTGGCTAAAGCCGTGAGCCGAGACGTTCATCTTCGTCCCCAGGGCACCACGGCCCAAGATCTTGACGAAGTCGCTCTTACGGCACAGGCCGTTCGCGACCAACACGTCGAAGGTGACGTCGGTGAGACCAAGGGTCTGCAGGGCGTCCAGGTTGACCGGCTGGTACTCCACGCGGAAGGGGTTGGTAAAGCCCTTGAGCTTGGGGATGCGCTTCAAAGTGCGCAGCTGTCCACCTTCGAACCAACCCGGAATCGTGCGACGAGCCTTCTGACCCTTGGTACCACGGCCGGCGGTCTTACCACCACGGCCACCGATACCACGGGCGACGATCTTCTTACGCTTCGTTGAGCCAGGAGCCGGCTGTAAGTCGTGCAACTTCATGATTAGACCTCTTCTACCGTGATCAGGTGAGGAACGCGGGCAATCATGCCGCGAATCTCGGGACGGTCCGGGAGCGTGTTGGTGTGGCCAATGCGACGAAGACCGAGCGCACGCAGGGTGCCACGGTGCTTCGGCTTGGTGCCAATGCCCGAACGAATTTGGGTGACCTTGAGCTCAGCCATGATTAGTTCTCCTCTGCGACCTTGAACAAGTCAGCTTCGCGCTGACGCTCGCGGTAGGCGCGCAAGGTGCCCGACGGGATGACCTCGTCGAGGGCCTTGCCACGAACACCGGCGATGTCTTCGGGCTTGCGAAGGGCCTTGAGGCCCGCGATGGTGGCGTGCGCCACGTTGATGCCGTTGGACGATCCCAGCGACTTGGCCAGGATGTCCTTCACGCCGGCCATCTCCAAGATGGCGCGCGCGGCGCCACCGGCGATGACACCGGTACCGGGAGCGGCGGGCTTCATGAGCACGCGGCCAGCGCCGGCTTCACCAATGATGGGGTGCACGATGGTCGAACCGGCGAGCGGGACGTCGAACAAGTTCTTGCGAGCCTCTTCGATGCCCTTCTGCACGGCGAGACCGGCTTCCTTGGCCTTGCCGTAACCGAGGCCGACCTTGCCGTTGCCGTCGCCGATCACCATGAGGGCGGTGAAGCTAAAGCGACGACCACCCTTGACGACCTTGGACACGCGGTTCACCTTGATGGTGCGCTCTTCGTACTGTGGCTGTTGCTGGTCCGTCATTAGAACTCCAGTCCTCCCGCGCGCAGCGCGTCGGCGAAGGCCGCAACGCGGCCGTGGTAAGCAAAGCCACCACGGTCAAAGACCACGGTGGTGATGCCGGCGGCCTTAGCGCGCTCGGCGAGCAGAGCACCGGCGGCAGTCGCGCCGGCGATGTTGGCGCCCGAGATGGAGCTCAGCTCCGCCTCGAGGGTCGACACGGCCGCCAACGTCACGCCACGCGTGTCGTCGATGATCTGTGCCGAGATCTGCTTGTGGCTGCGGAAGATGGCCACGCGGGGACGCGCGGTGGTTCCGGCCACGTTCTTGCGAACGCGCTTGTGACGGCGAATTCGAAGTTCACGAGTGCTGCGAGCCATTACTTAGCCGCCTTTCCAGCCTTGCGCAGCACCTTTTCACCGGCGTAGCGCACACCCTTGCCCTTGTAGGGCTCGGGCTTACGAATCTTGCGGATGGACGCGGCCACCTGGCCGACGACTTCCTTGTCCGAACCCTTGACGATGATCTTCGTCGGGGCCGGGACTTCGAAAGTGATGCCGTCGGGGGCGTCCACGTTCACGGGGTGCGAGAAACCGAGCGCGAGCTCCAGGGCGTTCGGGCCCTTGGCCGCGGCACGATATCCGACGCCGATGATTTCCAGTTCCTTCGCCCAGCCGTCCGTCACGCCGACGATCATGTTGCTGATCAGGGTGCGGGTGAGGCCGTGGAGCGAACGCTGTTCGCGCTCGTCGTTGGCTCGGCTGACGGTGAGGATGTTCTCCTCCTGCGACACGGCAATGCCGGTCGGGAGGGTGCGGGTCATGTCACCCTTGGGACCCTTCACGTTGATCGTCGGGTAGGCGACCGTAACGGTCACGCCTGACGGCACGGTGATGGGATTGCGTCCAATACGACTCATAGTTCTCAGTTCCTCCGCATTACCAGACGTAGCACAGGACTTCGCCGCCGAGCTTGTTCTTACGGGCCTCACGGTCCGTCATCAGCCCGCGGCTCGTCGAGACGACGGCCACACCTACGCCACCGAGCACCTTGGGCATCTCGGTTGACTTCTTATAGATACGAAGACCAGGGGTCGAGACGCGCTTGATACCCGAGATCGACCGACGACGGTCCTCGGAGTACTTGAGGCGCACCTCAATGGTCGTGCCCGGCTTGCCCTCAACCGTGTAGGTCGAGTAGCCGGCGATGAAACCTTCGCGCTCCAGAATCTTCGCGAGCGATTCCTTCAGCTTCGAGCCCGGCATCTTCACCGAGTCGAACTGAGCGGAATTCGCGTTACGAATACGCGTGAGCATGTCGGCAATGGGGTCAGTCATGGTCATGGCTAATCTCCTCCTACCAGCTGGCCTTGGTGACGCCCGGGACTTCGCCCGCGTGCACCATCTGACGTAAGCAAATGCGGCACAGGCCGAACTTGCGGTAAACCGAACGGGGACGACCGCATCGCTCGCAGCGGGTGTAGGCGCGCGTCGAGAACTTCGGCGTGGCCTGCTGCTTGATACGAAGTGCTTTCTTCGCCATGATTATCGGGTCTCCTTGAAGGGGAAGCCAAAGGCGCGCAGGAAAGCGCGACCCTGGTCGTCGGTGGCCGCGGTGGTGACAATGGTGATGTCAAAACCACGCGGCGCGTCGATCTTGTCGTAGTCCAGCTCGGGGAAAATCAGCTGGTCGTTCACACCGAAGGTGTAGTTGCCGTGTCCGTCGAAGGACTTGTCCGAGAGGCCGCGGAAGTCGCGGATACGCGGGATCGAGACGGAGATGAGACGGTCGAAGAACTCCCAGGCGCGGTCGCCGCGCAAGGTCACCTTCACACCAATCGGCACCTGCTCACGGAGCTTGAAAGTCGAGATCGACTTCTTCGCACGCGTGATGATGGGCTTCTGGCCGCTCAACATTTCGAGGTCGCGCTGAGCACCTTCGATGAGGCTGGCCTGCTGGGTCGCCTTACCGACACCCGAGTTCAGGACAATCTTCGAGAGGCGCGGCACCTGCATGATGTTGCCGAGCTCGAGCTCGCTCTTGAGAGCGGCGCGAATCTCGTTGTTGTAGCGCTCTTTCAAACGGGGCGTGTAGGTCATAGGGCCTCTCCACACTTGCGACAGACGCGAGTCTTCACGCCGTCCTTGATCTCGAAACCGACGCGGGCCGGTCCCTTGTGACCGCCACACCACAGAGCCACGTTGGACACGTGCAGCGGCATGAACTTGTCGATGATGCCGGCCTGCATGGTCGCACCGGACTGCTTGGTGTGACGCTTGACGATGTTCAGGCTGTCGAGCACGACCTTGTCGCGGCCCGGCAGAGCCTCTTCCACCGTGGCGCGCTGTCCGCGGAACTTGCCCGCGAGCACGACGACGGCGTCTCCCTTACGGATCTTCATTACAACACCTCCGGGGCGAGCGAAATGATTCGCATGAACTTCTTGTCGCGCAGCTCGCGGCCGACGGGTCCGAAGATACGGGTGCCACGCGGCTGCAGCTGGTCGTTGATGATCACGGCGGCGTTGTCATCGAACTTGATGTACGAACCGTCGGGACGACGCTTTTCCTTGGCGACGCGAACGACGACGCAGCGAACCACGTCACCCTTCTTCACGTTCGCACCGGGCACGGCGTCCTTCACGGTGCCGATGAACACGTCACCGATGGAGGCGTAGCGACGGCGCGAGCCACCGAGCACACGGATGCAGAGCACCTCGCGCGCGCCGGAGTTGTCGGCCACCTTGAGACGGGATTCCTGCTGAATCATCGGGCACGCTCCAAGATTTCCACCAAGCGCCAGCGCTTGGTCTTCGACAGGGGACGGGTCTCCTGCACACGCACGCGGTCACCGGTGCGCGCGTCATTGGTCTCGTCGTGAACGGCGAGCTTCTTGGTGCGCTGCACGGTCTTGCCGTACTTGGGGTGACTCACGCGCTCGATCACGGCGACGACGAGGGTCTTGTCCATCTTGGTGGACACGACGATGCCTTCGCGGATCTTGCGCGGGTTTTCGCGAGTTTCGATCTCACTCATTAGTTGTTACCTTCCTGAGCCTCGGCCGCGGCGATCTCACGCTCGCGCAGGAACATCGACAAACGAGCGATGTCCTTGCGAACCTGACCGAGACGGGCCGTGTTGTCCAGCTGGCCGGTGGCCACCTGGAAGCGAAGGTTGAAGAGTTCCTGACGGGCCTCGGCCAACTTCGCAATCATTTCGTTATCACCGAGCAAACGCAGCTCCGCGACGTGTTCCTTGTGCTTTGCCATTAGATGGACACCTCCGGCTGACCGTGCGTACCGGGACGCACGACGAACTTGCACTTAATCGGGAGCTTCTGAATCGCTCGCTCCATCGCGCCACGGGCCAGAGCCTCGTCGACACCACCGAGTTCGAACATCACGCGGCCCGGCTTCACGACGGCAACCCAGAACTCGGGGTTACCCTTACCTGAACCCATACGGGTTTCGGCCGGCTTCTTGGTAACCGGCTTGTCCGGGAACACGCGAATCCAGACCTTTCCACCACGCTTGACGTGACGGGTCATGGCAATACGAGCGGCTTCGATTTGACGAGCGGTGATCCAACCGGCTTCGAGAGCTTGGATACCGAAGTCGCCGAAGTTGAGGTCGGTGCCACCCTTCGCCATGCCGGTCATACGACCACGCATCTGCTTACGGTGCTTCACCTTGCGGGGCATCAACATGCTTACTCGCTCTCCTTCTTGAAGTGCGGGGCCTCAGAGTGCTCATCGGCGGTGCGGTTCTCGATCTCTTCCGTGACGGTCAAGACCTTCTCCAACTCCTCCGGAGCCTCGATGATGTCGCCGGCCGTGGCAGCGTCGACACGGCGGCGTCCACCACCGGCACGCACGATGCCCTTGGGCGCAGCAACGCCACCGGCGGGGGCGGCGTCGCCCACTGCCATGGCCGCTTCGCGGACGATCTTGGCTTCGTTGCTGATCTGGTAGGGCAGGATGTCGCCCTTGTAGATCCAGACCTTGACGCCGACGCGACCGGTGGCGGTGCGCGCCTCACGGAAGCCGTAGTCAATGTCGGCACGCAACGTGTGCAGCGGCACGCGGCCTTCGCGGTAGCTCTCGCGACGGCTCATTTCCGCGCCACCGAGACGACCCGACAGCTGGACGCGCACGCCGAGGGCGCCGGCCTTCTGCACGGTCTGGATGGCACGCTTCATGGCGCGACGGAAAGCCACGCGACGCAGCAACTGGTCGCAGATTCCCTGAGCAATCAGCGCGGCGTCGAGCTCGGGCTGCTTGATCTCCTGGATGTTGAGGCTGATCTTGTTCTTCTGGCCGACGAGTTCTTCGAGGGCCTTCTTGAGACGCTCGGCCTCCGCACCACGACGACCAATCACGATGCCCGGACGGGCGGTGTGAATGTCGACGCGCACGCGGTCGCTCGAACGCTCGATCTCAATGCGGCTCACAGCCGCGTTCTCGAGCTGACGCGTCAGGTAGTCGCGAATCTTCCAGTCCTCGATGACGAGCTCCTTGTAGCCCTTCTCCTTGAACCAGCGTGACTTCCAGTCGGTCGTAATGCCGAGACGGAAACCGTAGGGGTTTACTTTCTGACCCATTAGTTCTCCTCGCCGTCCTTCTCGCCCTCGGCCTCAGCCGTGGCGTTCTCCTCGGTGGCGACCTCGTCGGTAGCTACCTCGTCCGTGACGACCTCGTCGGTAACGACGGTCTCGTCAGTGGTGTTCTCGATCACCGGTGCGGTGGTCTCCTCGATCACGCTCTCCGCGGCCGGAGCCGGGGTCGCGGCGGCCGGCTTGCGGCTACCGGCGACGCGACGCGAACGGTTCGCCGCGGCCTGCGCGCTGCGCGCGGCACGCACGATGGCGAGACGGTCCTCGTCGAGACGAGCGACGATCACGGTGATGTGACACGAACGCTTACGGATACGACCGGCGCGACCACGAGCACGAGGCGTGAAACGCTTCATGGTCGGGCCTTCGTCGGCGTAGGCCGCGGCGACGTAGAGCTCGTCGGCCTGCAGGCCGTCGTTGTTCACGGCGTTCGCGATGGCGCTGTTGAGCACCTTCAAGATCGCGTCAGCGGCTTCACGCTCGGTGCCCGCGAGAATGTCGCGCGCGTAGGCGACGTCTTCTCCACGGATGAGGTCGAGAACCACGCGGGCCTTGGAGGCCGACATGGGGTAGTTCTTGACCTGGGCGCGAGTGCCCGGACGTTCGTTGGTCTTGGTTCCGGCCATTAGCGCTTCCCCGTCTTTTCTTGTCCCGCGTGGAACTTGAAGGTCTTGGTCGGCGAGAACTCACCGAGCTTGTGACCGACCATGGATTCGGTGACGTACACCGGCACGTGACGACGTCCGTCGTGCACGGCCAGGGTGTGACCCACCATGTCGGGAATGATCGTGGAACGGCGCGACCAGGTCTTGATGACCTTCTTCTCGCCGGCCTCGTTCATCGCGTCGACCTTCTTGAGCAGGTGACCGTCAATGAACGGACCTTTTTTGAGACTACGACCCATGTTCTACCTACCTCCGCGAGCCGCGACCACGGCGGCGACGAATAATGAGCTGATCCGACTGCTTCGGACCACGCGTACGACCTTCAGGCTGACCCCACGGGCTGACCGGGTGACGACCACCGGAGGTCTTACCTTCACCACCACCGAGGGGGTGGTCGACCGGGTTCATAGCCACACCACGGGTCTGCGGGCGCTTGCCCTTCCAGCGGTTACGACCAGCCTTACCGATCTTGATGAGCTCGTGCTCCGAGTTACCGACGATGCCGACAGTGGCGACACAATCGATGAGAACACGACGCATTTCCGTGGACGGCAAACGCAAGGTGGCGTAGTCGCCATCCTTCGCGACGAGCTGGACGCTCATGCCGGCCGAACGGGCCATCTTGCCGCCACCGCCCGGGCGCAGCTCGACGTTGTGAACCACGGTACCGGTGGGGATATAACGCATGGGAAGCGCGTTACCCACCTTGATGTCGGCCTTGGGGCCGGACTCAACGAAGTCGCCAACGTTAAGACCGTTCGGGGCCAAGATGTAGCGCTTCTCACCGTCTAAGTAGTGCAGCAGAGCGATACGGCAGGTGCGGTTCGGGTCGTACTCAATCGTGGCGACCTTGGCCGGAATGCCGTTCTTGTTGCGCTTGAAGTCGATGATGCGGTACTGCTGCTTGTGACCACCACCGCGGTGACGGCTGGTCTTGCGACCGTAAGAGTTACGACCACCGGTCGATGACTTCTTGGCGAGCAGCGACTTTTCCGGACGGTCAGTCGTGATCTCCGCGAAGTCCGACACCGTCTGGAAACGGCGACCGGGGCTCGTGGGCTTGCGGGAACGTAATGCCATGGCGTGTTCCTTTAGTTCTCGAAGAGGTTGATGGAGTCGCCCTGCTTGAGGGTGACGATGGCACGCTTCTCGTCTGAGCGGTGAGACATCTGTCCGGTGCGACGGTTGCGCACGGACTTGCCCTTACGGTTCAGCGTGTTGACGTTGGTGACGGTGACGCCGAAGGCCGCTTCCACAGCACGGCGCACGTCGATCTTGGTCGCCTTACGGTCGACGACGAAGACGTAGGTGCCGTCTTCCATCAGGCCGTAGGACTTTTCCGAGACGATGGGACGAATGAGGATCTGGCTGAAGTCGTTCATCAGTTGGCTTCCTTCGCGGTGAGGAGGGTCTCGTCGGTAAAGACGACCCAGTCGGAGTCGAGCACGTCGTAGGTGTTCAGCTCACCGGCGTCGATGGTCTTGACCGTCGGCAGGTTGCGGAACGACGAGATCGCGGTGTTGTCCTCACGCGTGGTGACGACCAAGATCTTGCCCGCGAGGTTCAGACCCTGAAGCAGCGCGACGGCCGTCTTGGTCTTGGGCTCGGCCCAGGTGAACTGGTCAATCACGAGCACGCGCTCGAGAGCGGCACGGTCCGACAGCGCCGAGTAGAGGGCCGCACGGACCATCTTCTTCGGGGTGCGCTGGGTGTACTTACGCGGCTTGGGTCCGAGCGCAATACCACCACCGGGGTAGTGCGGCGCACGGGTGGTTCCCTGACGAGCACCACCGGTTCCCTTTTGGGCGAACGGCTTCTTACCACCACCGTGGACCTGCTTACGGGTCTTGGTGGACTGGGTGCCCGAGCGCTTGGCGGCGAGCTGCGCCGTCACGACTTGGTGCATGAGCGGCACGTTCGGCTCGAGGCCGAAGATGCTGGGCTCGAGGGTCACGGTGCCGAGCTGCTTGCCGAGCACGTCGTGACGGGGTGCGGTGCGTGAAGCCGGAGCGGGACGCTCCTTCTTCACCGGTCCGCGCAGAGTGAACACGTCGCTCATCGCTTGCCTCCGGCCTTCATCGGGTTCTTAACGCTGTCGCGAATGATCACGGTGCCGCCACGAGGGCCGGGCACCGCGCCCTTGACGAGCAACAGCTGGCGGTCGGTGTCGACGCCAATGACTTCGAGATTCGTGGTGGTGACTTGCTCGCCACCGAGACGACCGGCCATCTTGGTGCCCTTGAAGACTCGACCCGGGGTCGAGCAGGCGCCAATAGAGCCCGGCGCACGGTGGTGCTTGTGGTTACCGTGAGCGGCACCTTGACCGGCGAAGTTCCAGCGCTTCATGCCACCGGCGAAGCCCTTACCCTTCGACACCGCAGTGGCGTCAATCATCTCGCCCTTTTCGAACACGTCGGCGGTGAATTCCTGGCCGACGGTGAAGTTCGAAATGTCCTCGAGACGCAGCTCGACGAGGTCCTTGCCGGGCGTGACGCCGGCGGCCTCGTAGTGGCCCAGGGCCGGCTTGCTGAGGGTGCTGGTGCGACGGGTTCCCCACGTCACCTGAAGGGCGCTGTAGCCCTCCTTGTCCGGCGTCTTGATCTGCACGACGCGTACGGGGCTGATCTTCACCACCGTGACAGGAATGGCCCGGTTCTGGTCGTCCCAGACCTGGGTCATGCCCACCTTCTCGCCGACGATTGCTTTGTTCGCCATCGTTTCTCTCCTTCTATCCGTGCGTCGATGCCGACACACAGACGCTCCGTTCGGGCGGCAACCCGAACGGAGCGTTCGACTTGTTGAACCGGCGTTCCCTGTTGGGCAACCGGTTACATCTGTTGTGCGAATTTCTTCGCGTCCCTCGAGTTACCTCAGGGGATGCAACCTTACACCACGACCCCCGGTGCTCGCAAGACGAGCTCCCGGGGGCCGGGGTGATCAGTTAGTTACTGCGAATCTTGATCTCGATGTCCACACCAGCGGGCAAGTCGAGGCGCTGAAGCGCGTCGACCGTCTTGGCGCTGTGGTCCACAATGTCGAGCAGACGCTTGTGAACGCGCATCTCGAAGTGCTCGCGCGAGTCCTTGTGCTTGTGCGGTCCGCGAACCACCGTGTAACGGTGCTTCTCGGTCGGCAGCGGCACGGGACCCTGGACGCGAGCGCTGGTGCGCTCGACCGTCTGCACGATCTTCTGAGTGGACTGGTCCAAGATCTCGTGATCGAAGGCCTTCAGCCGGATTCGGATCATCTGTCGGTTGTCGGCCATGATCGAACTACTTAATGATCTTGGTCACACGACCGGAACCGACCGTACGGCCACCTTCGCGGATCGAGAAGGTGAGACCCTCTTCCATCGCGATGGGCTTGCCGAGGGTAACGACCATCTCGGTGTTGTCACCGGGCATGATCATTTCGGTGCCGGCGGGCAACTCGATGGTGCCGGTCACGTCGGTGGTGCGGAAGTAGAACTGCGGACGGTAGTTCGCGAAGAACGGCTTGTGACGGCCGCCTTCTTCCTTGGTCAACACGTAGACGTTGGCCTCGAAGTCGGTGTGCGGGGTGATGGAGCCCGGCTTGCAGAGCACCTGACCGCGCTCGACTTCTTCCTTCTTCGTACCACGAAGCAGGGCGCCGAGGTTGTCGCCAGCCTGGCCTTCGTCGAGAAGCTTGCGGAACATTTCGATGCCGGTGACGGTGGTCTTGGTCGTCGGGCGCAGGCCCACGATCTCGACTTCGTCGCCAACCTTGACGATGCCCTGCTCGACCTTGCCGGTCACGACGGTGCCACGACCAGTGATCGACATGACGTCTTCGATCGACATGAGGAAGGGCTTGTCGGTGGAGCGCTCGGGCTCAGGGATGAAGGCGTCAGCGGCGGCCATGAGCTCCATGACCTTGTCGCCCCACGCCTGGTCGCCGTTCAGCGCCTGGAGAGCGGAGATACGCACGACCGGAGTGTCGTCGCCGGGGAAGCCGTACTCGTTGAGGAGTTCGCGCACTTCCATCTCGACGAGCTCGAGGAGCTCCTCGTCTTCGACCATGTCGGACTTGTTGAGGGCCACGACGATGTAGGGCACACCCACCTGGCGGGCGAGCAGCACGTGCTCACGCGTCTGGGGCATGGGACCGTCGGTGGCGGCGACCACCAAGATGGCGCCGTCAACCTGGGCGGCACCGGTGATCATGTTCTTCACGTAGTCGGCGTGACCAGGCATGTCGACGTGCGCGTAGTGGCGGTTCTCGGTCTCGTACTCAACGTGCGCGATCGAGATGGTGATACCACGCTGACGCTCTTCCGGCGCCTTGTCAATCTGGTCAAACGGGGTGAAGGCCGAACCGGGGATACGGTCGGACAACACCTTGGTAATGGCCGCGGTAAGAGTGGTCTTACCGTGGTCAATGTGACCCATCGTTCCGATGTTCACGTGCGGCTTGGTGCGCTCGAACTTCTGCTTTGCCATGTCGGGGACTTGCTTTCTACTTGTATGCGGGTGCCCTTGTGACCCCCGCTGGGGTTCGCGGTCCTCCCCGACGACGGTTTGGACCTTGGTGTATCAGAGCCGGGTTCCCGGCCCTTTTTGTTTCCTTACGCGCCCGTGGCCTTGGCGACGATCTCCTTAGCGATCGACTCCGGCACTTCTGCGTATGAATCAAACTGCATGCTGTACGTCGCACGACCTTGAGTGCGCGAGCGCAGGTCAGTAGCGTAGCCGAACATGTCGGACAGCGGAACCTTGGCCCGGATCGTCTGGCCATTGCCCTTCTGTTCCATACCTTCGACGCGACCGCGGCGACTGGACAAGTCACCGATGACGTCGCCCATGTAGTCCTCCGGCGTCACGACTTCGACAGCCATGATGGGCTCGAGGAGCACGGGGCTGGCCTTGCGAGCCGCTTCCTTGATAGCCATGGAACCGGCGATCTTGAAAGCCATTTCGGACGAGTCGACGTCGTGGTAGCTACCCCAGGTGAGGCGCACGCGCAGGTCGACCATGGGGAATCCGGCCAGCACACCGCTGGTTAGAGCCTCGGTGATACCCGCGTTGACCGGCTGGATGTATTCCTTCGGAATCACACCACCCGTGGTCTCATCCAAGAATTCGTAACCGCCACCGGGGCCCGTGGGCTCGACGGTGATGACAACGTGGCCGTACTGACCCTTACCACCGGACTGGCGGACGTACTTCATGTCCACCTTCTCGACGGTCTTACGAATCGTCTCGCGGTAGGCCACCTGCGGCTTACCGACGTTGGCGTCCACGGAGAACTCGCGCAACATGCGGTCGACGAGCACTTCGAGGTGAAGTTCACCCATACCGGAGATAACGGTCTGGCCGGTCTCTTCGTCGGTGCGCACACGGAAGGTGGGGTCTTCTTCGGAGAGCGAGTACAGGGCCTTGGAGAGCTTCTCCTGGTCCGCCTTGGTCTTCGGCTCCACCGCGACGTGGATCACCGGCTCCGGGAACTCGAGCGTCTCGAGCTGGATGGGGTGGTCCATGTCCGACAAGGTGTCACCCGTGGTGACCTGCTTGAGGCCCACGGCGGCGACGATGTCACCAGTGAAGATGGAGTCGCGGTCCTCACGGTTGTTCGCGTGCATCTGCAGCAAACGACCGAGGCGCTCCTTCTTCGAACCCTTGGTGGTGTTGATGACGGTGTCACCCTTTTGGAGCGAACCCGAGTACACGCGCAGGTAAGTCAACTTACCGACGTAGGGGTCGGTCATGATCTTGAAGGCCAGAGCCGAGAAGGGCTCAGAGTCTTCGGCCTTGCGGGTCACTTCGATGTCGGTGCCGGGCTTGGTGCCGAGCGTCGGCGGCAAGTCGGTGGGGGCCGGGAGGAAGTCCACGATGGCGTCCAGCAACGGCTGCACACCCTTGTTCTTGAAGGCGGTGCCGTTCAAGATCGGGACGCACTCGCCCGCCAGGGTGCCCTTACGCAGAGCTTCGCGAATTTCCTCGCGGGAGATCTCGGCGCCGTCGAGCACCTTTTCCATCAGCGATTCGTCGAAGGTGGTGAGCACGTCGAGAAGCTTCTCGCGGTACTCGGCGGCCTGGTCGGCGAAGTCGGCGGGGATGGCGACGACTTCGAGCTGCTCGCCCTTGTCGTCGTGGTAGATCGTGGCGGTCATGTCCGTGAGGTCGATGATGCCCTTGTAGTCACCCTCGGCGCCGATAGGCAACTGGATGACGGCGACGGTGCAGTCGAGACGGTCTTCAATCATCGACACGCAACGAAAGAAGTCCGCACCGGTGCGGTCCATCTTGTTGACGAAGCACATGCGCGGAACGTTGTACTTGTTGGCCTGACGCCACACGGTCTCGGTCTGGGGCTCCACACCGGCCACACCGTCAAAGACGGCGACGGCACCGTCGAGCACGCGCAGCGAGCGCTCCACTTCGACGGTGAAGTCGACGTGGCCCGGGGTGTCGATGATGTTGATCTGGTGACCCTTCCACTCACAGGTGGTCGCGGCCGAGGTGATGGTGATACCACGCTCTTGCTCCTGGACCATCCAGTCCATGGTGGCGGCGCCTTCGTGTACTTCACCGATCTTGTAGTTCTTACCGGTGTAGTACAAGATGCGCTCAGTCGTCGTCGTCTTACCGGCGTCGATGTGAGCCATGATGCCAATGTTGCGCACCTTGTTGAGGGGGAATAAGCGAGCAGTCATGGGGGGTATGTCCTCTCGTTACCAGCGGTAGTGAGCGAAGGCCTTGTTGGACTCCGCCATCTTCTGAATGTCTTCGCGACGCTTCACCGCGGCGCCGACGCCGTTCGAGGCGTCGATGATCTCGTTGGCCAGACGCTC
>CAISIU010000149.1 GCA_903885505.1 uncultured Actinomycetes bacterium
TAGGGAGAAGTAAGTTCATAATTATAACTTTACATAACGAACATTATCGGCGGTCTAAGTATCGTCGCCGAGATGGCCCAACCGTAGCCTCGCAACGTGCCCGCACCCATTCTTTTTGATCTCGACGGAACCATTATCGATTCAGGGCCCGGGATCATTCACTCCCTGTTGACGGCTCTTGACGTCATGAGTATCTCTCGTCCTGACGAATCCGAGTGGTCGTCAATGGTCGGCCCACCTCTGTGGGAGATGTTCTCGCGCTTTGGGCTTGAGGGCGACGACATCGAACGAGCCATCGTCGCGTATCGCACTGAGTACCGCGCGGTGGGTATGTACGACTTCACGGTGTACGACGGCATGGCAGAGGCTCTGCGCGAACTGCAAGGTCGCGGAGAACGCCTCGCCATCGCGACGGCGAAGCTCGATCAATTCGCCATTGCGATGCTCACCCACGCGGGCCTCGAGGACTGCTTCGAGGTCATTGCGGGCGTTGATCCCGAGGGGACTCGCCGCACCAAGGTTGCCGTGATGCGTCACTGTTTTGAGGAGCTCGCCTGGAGTGACCACCGTGATGCCGTGATGATCGGAGACCGATCGCACGATGGTGAGGGTGCCGCCGAGCTCGGTACGCCCTTCATCGGGGTCTCGTGGGGCTATGGCGGGCGAGAGGAGCTGGCGTCAGCCGGCGCCTCAGTCATCGTGGACTCCCCTGGTCAGCTCGTCGGACATCTTCTCCCCCGTGGCTGACATTCCGACGTGGCGAGTGATTTGGGCGGGCAACCTGTACCACGGAGTCGATCAGGCCATCGTGCCGGCCTGGGACGCGGACGAAGCCTTGTCGGTCGCGGCCGAGATGTTTCCCGATCGCTGGCGACCGCGCATAGCGCTGCCCGTCGGCGCGATGCTTCCCTCAGACGCGTTTGATCGAGACCTACACTCCCCCACATGAATTCTCTTTTTGACGTCAGCGGAAAAGTGGTCCTGGTTACCGGTGGCTCACGCGGAATCGGTGAAATGATCGCTCGTGGCTTCGTTGAGGCGGGCGCCAAGGTCTACATCTCGTCGCGCAAAGCCGACGTCTGCGAGCAGTTGGCCGCGGAATTGTCGACCTTCGGAGAGTGCATCGCGATCGCCGCGAACTTGTCGCTGGAGTCTGAATGTCAGCGTTTGGCCGCCGAGATTGCGGCGCGTGAAGACCACCTTGATGTGCTCATCAACAATGCGGGGGCGACTTGGGGTGCACCGATGGCGGAGTACGACGAGGCGGCCTTTGAACGGGTGCTAGCCCTCAACGTCAAGGGCGTTTTTCACCTGACCAAGTTCTTGCGCCCGCTGCTCGAGGCCGCCGGTACCGCCGACAATCCCGCTCGCGTTATCAATATCGGCTCGATTGACGGCATCCACGTGCCGATCATGGAGAGCTACGCCTACTCCGCGTCCAAGGCGGCCGTGCATCAATTGACGCGTCACCTCGCACGCTTCCTCGCGCCCGCGGTGACCGTGAACGCCATCGCGCCCGGACCTTTTGAATCGAAGATGATGGCGGCGACCTTGGATGCCTTCGGCGATGCCATCGCCGCCGGTGCACCCATGAAGCGCATTGGACGGCCCTCCGATATGGCCGGAACAGCGATTTTCCTGGCCTCCCCCGCAGCCAGCTACATCACGGGAGCCATCATTCCCGTTGATGGCGGCATCGCGACGATCGGCTAGTTAGCCAATACCGAGCGTGGCGGTCACGGTGAGGTGCTGCGAGCCGCGAACGAGGCCCACTCGCACCTTGTTGCCCGGGCGGTGACTTTGCATGAAGGCGGTGACCTGGTCGGCGTTGGTGATGCTGCGCCCGTTCATCGCGACGATGACGTCTCCACTGTGAATTCCGGCCTTATCCGCAGAGCCACCCGTCACCACCTGAAGCACGAGTGCGCCACTGGTCACGCTGAGGTTGTCTGACTGGGCCACACTGGGGTCCACCGTCATGATTTCGACCCCCAGTCGCGCCTTGTGCGACGTGATGATGCCGCCCTTCATGAGCAGTGGGATTTCGATCTCTAGGCGACTCGCCGGAATGGCGAAGCCAATGTTCTGTGCGGATGAACCGTCGGGCAAACTGCCCGCGACGGCAGTGTTCATGCCGATGACGTGACCAAGGGCATCAAGGAGCGGTCCACCGGAGTTTCCGGGGTTGATGGCGGCGTCGGTCTGAATCATGTTGCTCAGCGTTTCGCTCGAGGTCGCGGACGAATCAGAGGCCGTCACGGTGCGACCGAGAGCCGAGACGATGCCCTGCGTCACCGTGGGGGTGCCCGCGGCGAGCCCCAATGCGTTGCCAATCGCCACAACGGCATCGCCAACCACCAGAGTTGTCGAGTTTCCGAACGTCACACTGGGCAGGCCCGACACGTTCCCAATCTTGATAAGGGCAATGTCGTTCGCAGGGTCGGTGCCAATCAGCGTGGCGGCGAGAGGCTTGAGTCCCCCGGTGCGGGTCACGGTGATCTCGCCACCAGTAATCGCGGCGGAGATGACGTGATTGTTGGTGAGCACCAATCCGTCGGCCGAAATGATCATGCCGGTACCTTGGTCTTCGCTGCCGCCCGCCTTCACGTCGATTGACACGACGGACGGACTGACCTTGGTCACGAGCTGAGGAATAGTGGCGCCGGAAGGCAATAGCGCACCGGAGTGCCCCGCGTTGGACGTCTGAATCGACACTGAGTTTGATGTCCGTCCCTGATGGCCGGCCACGTAGCCAGCAGCCGCGCCGATGATGGCCGCCACGAGTGCAGACACGATGAGTGGCGAGCCCTTACGGGCCGGCGCCGGAGTCGGGGCAATCCAGTCGTCGAAAGCCGGAGGGGTGACGGGCGTCGCCGGCTCAATCGGCGTCACGGGCTGCGGAATGTCCGACGTGGGGATTTGGTCACTCATGGTGCTCAGACTAAACACCGAACCTTAAGGAGATGATGAGAATTGATGAAATTTCGCGACAGCGAGGTTCCGCTAGATTACGAGGGCTATGTCGCGACGAATCGATATCGAAATCACCTCCCTCTCCGGATCAACCGCCACGTGGCGTGCCGCAGGGGCCAAGCTGCCGAAGGGATCGCTGGATGCCTCGGCCTTGGGTGTTGATGTCACCGTGGGCCAGGTCTACCGCGCCGAAATCGAGCAGACCATGGACAGCTCCGAGGTGGTCTCATTGGCCGCCCCGAAGACGGCATCGCCACTGGACCGTCGTAATGAGCGTCTGACCCTCATCGCCAAGGAAGACAAGGGTCCGGATGTCACCGTGACCTATGCGCCCAAGGGCAAGGGTCGCCCCCGTGGCGACCGCGACGACCGTCCCCGTGGCGACCGTCCCGACCGTCCGCGCACCCCTCGTCCGGAAGGTGCCAGCGACCGTCCCCGCGCGCCGCGCGGTGAGGGATCGGACAAGAAGGGCCCTCGTCGCGAAGGTCGTCCGGAGCGCGGTAAGCGCCCCGAGGGTCTCCCCCAGATCACGACGCACCGCAATGCCCTTCTCGCCACCTTGTCGGCCGAAAACATTGTCATTGCCGAGCAGCTCCTACGTGGAGGCTTGCCGGCCGTTCGCTCCGCGGTTGAAGAGCAGAACAAGAACGCCGTCGCTCAGGGTCGCCCGACCATTAACGCCGAGTCGATTCTGGCCGCCGCCGAAGCCATCTTGGGCTCGGTGAACCTGGCGGCGTGGAAGGACCGCGCCGCAGCTGCGATTTCGCTGGGCCGCGAGGTTCGTTTGCGCGACCTTCGCCAAGTGGTGACCTCAAGCCGCACTGTCATCTTGGACGACGAAGGCAAGGCGCAGGTCAAGGAACTCAAGGATGTACTGACGGCTCGTATTGAGCACCTGGTGACCAACTGGCGCAGCGCGCTGGAAAAGGCCATCGAGGCGAAGAATGCCGATGAGGCCTTGCGTTTGACCGCAACCGCCCCTGACTCGTCAGCGAAGCTCTCCAGCGAACTGGCGGCGCAGATTTCCGAGCTGGCTTCGCAGGCTCTCTCGGCAGAAGCCGCTGCGGGCGCGTGGATCGCCACTTTGGAACTCGCCGTGGACTCCCCCGTGCGTCGCTCGATCAAGCCCGCCGGTATTCCCGATGACGAAGCCGCCAAAACAGCCGCCGTGAAGAATGCGGGCGCCATTCCGGCGATCGCAACTTTGCTCGGTATGAAGGTCCCGCCACCGCCGCCAGCACGTCCGGCCGCGCGTCGTCGTCCGACTACTTCTCGCCCATCGCGATAAAGCGGGCGGTCAGACCGGCCGACTCGCCCAGTGATTTAATCGACCGCTCCCCCGGAAGGGCTAAGAGCAGCGCGTCGGGATAGTCCTCATTGACTTGACGCCATAGCTGCGTTCCGAGGCCGTGGCGACGCTGCTCGTTAGCAACGTAAATCAACGCGAATTGTGGACCCTCGCCGACCACGACGGCAAAGGCATCGCCATCTCCGTACCAGCGGCTGTCCGGGGCTTCGAGGAACTCGATGGAGTTCGCCCCGGCTTGTGCCGCGACAAACTCGCACAGCTCCACTCCCCCGCGGAGATCTCGAACCGCCGCGACCGCCTCGAGCCACCGAGGGTGCTGGCTCACGCGGCACCGAGCCCGTCAAGGATTGACCGACGTCCGCGCGTGGCGCTCTCATAGGCAAAAACTTGCTGGCGTAAGGACTCGTCAGCACCCTCGAGAACCTTCGCGACTTCGCTTCCTGAGAGGGTGTCGTAGTCGGGCCAGGGAGCGGTCATGGGCTCCGTCGTCGGCTCCGGTGTGGGCGAGGCGCTGGCGACGGTCTCTGAGCGCAGCGGCTCTGTTGACTGCCACAGAGCGCGAAGTTTTTGAGAACCGACGAGCAAGGTGAGTTGTCCGATGGCTTTGGCCTGGCGCAGTTCCTGTGACAATTTGTCGTTGCGCGGAACATGCTGCTCCGCCAACTTCTCTAACGCCCGAGCAATTCGCCCGACATTATGCAGAGCGGAACCGATGGGGTCGTTAGACACAGTCTCGGCACAGGCTCTTGGGTCGATCAGCTAACTGACTGGTCTTCTTGAGCAGGCGACAGCTCGAGCAGCGAAATTCATCGTCTTGCTTTGGCAGCACCGAGTCAGTGGCCTCGCCTTTTTCTTCGGGCTCAACAGGCACATCTTCATCGTCATCGGTGTCTGACTGCAACAACATCGTCTTTGCCATGACTTCGTCGAGTGCCAACTCAACGTCTTGGTCAATCGTCAGGTCGTCTTCATCATCGATGGCGACCGGGGCAACCTCTGACACTTCGTCAGATTCATCTTCATCACCCTCGGGGGCCGACTCTTCGTCAGCGACCTCATCGAGGTCATCGCTCACTTCTTCTAGCTCGTCGGTGGCCTCAAAGCCGTCGGCAAGATCTTCTTCATCAAAGACATCGTCGGAATCAGTATTTTTTGTCATGGCATATCCTCAATTGCGAGGGCACTATACCCCCACACGGTTGGTGGTGGAGCGTCAGCCCACTTCGTTGGTTAGTTGCGAGCGTCGTTGGCGGGCTGTTTCAGCCGCCCGTTCGGCTGCCAGGCGCTCGAGATCGACGTCGCTGGTATCAACATGGGTCATTGATCCGGCAATGCGTTCGTGGCCTGCGACCTCGCGAATTTGCCGATGCAGCTCGTGCGCGATACGTCGGTAACTTGGGTGACCCTGGGGCCCCGAACGCAGTTCGATGAGGTGCATGGCCTCGCGCGCGTTCATGTGCAGCACGTAGCGAATTCGAAAAGCCAAGCTCACGGCGTACTGAGCCTGGAGCGGGAATTCGTCGTAGAGCAGCTCATACAGGGCTGCTGATCGGTCGAGGCACTCCTGGAATCGCTCGGCCAAGCCCGCATCGACGATGGGCTCGGGAATGTCCGCACCCAAGTTCGTCGTGAGCGGCTGCCACTCGACCGTCAACATCCGGTGGCGTTGAAGGTCTCGGAACGCGCCGTAGTCGCTGGTTATTTCGAATCGGTACGACGTGGCCTCAAAGGCGCGTCCCGGCTTGTAGCGCCGGTTACGTCGCTCCCCCACATACGAGGCCATGATGGCCGTCTTATCGGCCTCTGAGAGGCCGGAAATGCCTCGACGAGCCTCTTCGTGGCTGAGGTGAGACTGCGAGAAGGTAATGGCCTCCAGGACGCGCTCTTCGCCGGCCGGATCGAACTCGACGAGCGTCACGCGGTCGCGATCATCCGCCACGTTTACCGAATCAAATAGTTCGCGAAGCATCGTCTGGGTGGCGCCACGGGAATCTTCGAGATACGCGGACCATTCGCCACCGCGCTCGGGAAGGTCAACTCGTCGCAAGAAGGACGGAATCACCTTGCGCAGTTCTGTCAACATCAGTTCGGAGTATTCGCGAACTTCGGGCAGTGGATGAGCACGCATGCGCAGCAGGAGCTGCTCGTAGCCCTGGCCCGAACCGTAGATGCCCATGTTGCTCATGGACGATGCCGGCAACAAGCCGCGCACGGAGTCCAGAGCCTTGGCGCGAATGGCTTGGCGCCACGCGAAGTCGGAGTCCTCGGCCGTCTTGGGGAACTTCTTGGCAAAGTAGTCGATCATCAAGGGAAGCATTTCCCCGTAGGTGTCGAAAATGCGATCCATATCGCCGATGTAGCGAGCGCCGTAGGAACTTTCAAGGATTTCCGGGGCGCGGTAGTAACGGTAGAGACCGTTGCCGAGGCGCTTGTCGTAGGCCAGGTAACGAGTCGACTGTTCGAGGTAGCTCATCAAGCGGCCCCACTCGAGAACCTTGGTCAGGACATTCGATGCCTGTTCGCACGCGAGGTGCACCCCGCCCAGCTGAGCGACGGAGTCATCCCCGTACTCAAAGAAGACCTTCTGGTAGAGCTCGTCGGCCCGGTCGAGGCCGACGGTGGCGTCGACCGTGAGGTCGCCTTCGAGATCAAGATCGCCGACGAATTCATCGAGGAAGAGCCGGCGCAAACTCTTGGCGGAACGTGAATATCGGGCGAATAGGGCCCCCTTCACGACTTCCGGCAAGTTCACCAGAGCGAAAACCGGCTCGTCGAGGTTCGTGAAATACCGGCGCAATATCTCGCGCTCGGTTGCGGTGAATTCCTCGACGACATAGGGGTGCATGGCGTAGTGAGGTTAGAGCGCAGGTCAGCCTCGGTGGTGCATACCCGAGGGACCCGCCACCACGGAGCGAACGACGCCGTCGAGCATTGTTTGCACCGTTTCGAAAGTCTCGTGGTCGCCGGCGCGTTGGGACAGAATTCCGATCTGCTCGCCCAGGTCAGCGACCTGTTTGGCGTGCCGCACGAAGTCGCCCGGCGACAAAGTCCCGACCTCGGCGTCCGCAATGTCGAGCACGGTTCCCAAGGGTGCTCCTCGGGTCCACGCCGCCATGGCCGCGCCCAGGGTGCCGTCGGGTGTTCGAGCGTGGCGGACGTGGTGCTGGGCCTCGATGTCGATGACCTGAAGAGCGATGAGACGTGCCTCGTTCGTTCGCTCCGATATTGAGGCGCGGCGAACAGGTCCGAGGCGATCGCCACTCTTTTTCTTCTTATCCGTTGCCTTGGGCGCAGGAGTTGTACGCGACCGTTTGCCCTCGTAGATGAAACTGGAAATGATCGCGGCCAACGTGGCCGGTTCGCAATCAGAAAAAAGCCCCTGACGCCAGCACTCGGTTATTAGTAAGTCACTCTCGTGGTACACCGCACGCAGCGACTCCCCCGCCTCCGTCAATCCCCAGCCATCGGCGTACCCGAGGTCGGTGAGTACCGCCACGCGGGCTAGGAGATGCTCGGTGAGAGAGCGGCGGGACATGTGATGGCGCCGGTCAACTTCAAACTGCGCATAGGAACGTTGGAGAATCTCAATGGACGTTTCCTTGTCGAAATGGTGCAGCAGGTTCGTGGTGAGGTTGTAAGTCGGTCGGAAGGACGAGTGCAAGTCCGGCGGGGGCGCCACGGCCACTCGCGCAATCTCCATCAAGGTGGTGTCCGAATTGAAGACCACCACGGCGTGGCCCTCGTCATCAAGTCCTCGTCGACCCGCACGACCGGTGAGCTGAGCGAATTCGCCGGAATTCAGGTGCGCCCGCCCGGCGTCGGAATACTTCGTGAATCTTTCGATGACCACCGATCGGGCCGGCATGTTGATGCCGAGCGCCAAGGTCTCCGTGGCAAAAACCGCGAACAGCAGCCCTTCGGAAAAGCACTGCTCCACGATTTCTCGAAACGTCGGAATCATGCCGGCGTGGTGTGCGGCCACCCCGGCGCCCAGACAGCCCACAAATGAGTCAAAGCCGAGAGCGGTCAGGTCTTCGTCGCGGAAGTTCTGCACCCTGTCAAAGGCAATCTCACTAATCCGTGCTCGTTGCTCGGAGTTCGTGAAGCGAAGTCCGTCGCGTAGGCACTGACGAACCGCATCGTCACAGGCGGCGCGAGAAAAGATGAAGGTGATCGCGGGCAGTAGGTCTTCGCTCTCGAGAACACGCAAAATCTCTGAACGACGTGGCGTCGTGTAGGGAGCGGGCGGCTGGGATGACTTCGGGCCGTGCCACTGGCTGCGATTACGGAACTTCTTCGTTGCCAACATCGAGTTGTCAATCTTCTTCGCGGGTTCTGACAGGCGGGTGCCGTTCAACAGATTGACTAATTCGGGGCGATCTTGTCCCCGGCGCTGAGCAATCACGTGATGGTGTAATTCGATGGGTCGATGCTCTTCGACGATCACGCTGGTCGGTCCACGCACTTCGTCCAACCATTCCCCCAGTACTCGTGCGTTGTTGATGGTGGCCGATAGCGCGACGAAACGAACATGACGGGGCGTCAGAATCAGTACTTCCTCCCAGACGCCACCGCGAAAGGGGTCTTGGAGGTAGTGAACTTCGTCCATGATGACGAGCGTCACGTTCGGGATGTAGTGGCTGTCGGCGAGAAGCATGTTGCGCAACACTTCGGTCGTCATGACGATGACGTCGCCATTTCGGTTAATGGAGGTATCGCCGGTAAGGAGGCCCACCCGACCCTCGCCATATCGGTCGACGAGTTCTCGGTACTTCTGGTTGCTGAGCGCTTTCAGCGGAGTCGTATAGAAAGCTCGGCCACCTTGGGCAAGGGCGTCCTCGATGGCGTAGGTGGCCACCAGTGTCTTGCCTGACCCAGTAGGTGCGCTGACGAGAACGTTGCGTCCCTGATCCCACGCCTCGAAGGCCTCTATTTGGAAGTCATCGACCCCAAAGCCCAACGACGCTACGAAGGCATCGCGTTCGAGGGGGTTCACTTCCCCGCCAGCTTGCCAATTCCGATGGAGCCAAAATAAAAGAAAATCAACGGGATCATCATCACGAACATGCTTACGGGGTCACCACTAGGTGTGAGAACCGCGGCACCAATGGTGATGCCAATGATGGCCGGACGCCAGTGTCGCAGCAACGTCTGAGGAGACACCACACCCGCAAACTCGAGCGCTACCAAAATGACGGGAAATTCAAAGGTCGCCCCGAAGGCAACCATCATCAAAATCACCAGGCTGAGGTATTGGTTGGGGTTGTAATACGGAGTCAGTGAGTGTCCACCGATCGCGACCAAGAACTTGAGCGCGTGAGCAAACGACAGGTACGCGACCAGGCAACCTGCGAGAAAAAAGATGATGGATGCGGAGACGAAGGGAACGGCGTAACGACGTTCCTTCTGGCGTAACCCGGGAGTGATGAAGCGCCACAACTGCCAAAAAATGACGGGCGTCGAAGCGAGACCCCCACCAAAGAAAGCAATCTTGATGCGTAGCGACAATCCATCAAGCGGGCCCGTCGCGATGAAGTGACAGGTGTGCTGCGGGCTGATGTCGCAGTAGGGCTTCGAAAGCCAATCAAGGATGCTGGTGTAGCCGATAAAGCAAATAGTCCCCAGGACCAAGATTGCCACGGTGCTAATAAGGAGGCGTCGCCGTGCCTCGGCCAGATGCTGGCCAATGGACATTCCGGACTGTGCCCGAGTGAAGGATTTGCTGCGCGCCATTAGTTCAAGCTCGGGTCGCTGGGGGGAACGGGTTCCACGTAGTCGCGGCGCGGCCGAGTCGGAGATGTCGCCACATCAGTGACGTCGCCGTCGGAAACGGGTTCTGGCATTCCCGCGTCGGCACTTTCCTCTGCGGGCTCTGTCGGCGTCTCGGTGGAATTGTCGTCAACGCGGTCGGCCAGTGAATTCAGCAAGTTGACCGGGTTGCGAGCAATGCGAACGATATCCCCCGTCGACGGAAGATCCGGAATTGCATCGCGAACTTCACTTTCGATTTTCTCTTGAAGAGATTTCAGACTTCGCCACGCCGATCCAAGTTGGCGCGCGGCCTGCGGCAGGCGGTCGGGACCTAGCACTACCAACGCCACGGCGATGATGATGAAGAGTTTGATGGGGGTAAGCCCAAACATGATGTCAGTGTACGGCCAGTTCGCTCTAGAAGAGAGTGACGTGACTGAGAGGCCAGATGCGCATAACGACTCGGCCGACGACGTAGTTGCGCTTGATGGGTCCCCAGCTGCGAGAGTCGCAGGAATTGGGGTGATTGTCGCCCATCATGAAATAGCTGTTGGCGGGGACGACCACATTGCCAATGTCACCACCGAGGGGCTCATTGTGGGGCCACTTTTCAGCCAGGGCATGGCCGTTGACGTAAATCGTGTTGCCGCGGCTCGACAGATGGTCTCCGGGCAGCCCAATGACTCGCTTCACGAGGTCGTTCACTGGCGCCCCACCACAGTTTTCGTTGGGCGGACGGCGGAATACCAAGATGTCGCCGCGATGAATATCACCGAAATCGAGAGACATCTTGCTCACCACAATGCGATCACCCACGAGCAGCGTGGGTTCCATCGACCCGCTGGGAATATAGAAAGTTTGTACAACGAAACTGCGAATTAAGAAGGCTGACGTGATGGCGATGAGAATGATGACGAGCCACTCGATGATGATTCGAGGAACACGACGCCCGCGACGGGCCGGCTCGAGCTCTCCACTCTCGTCAACAGTCTCCTCAGCGGCCGAGTGCTCGGCTGAGGCTTCCGTGCTGTCACCGAGGAGTTCGTCGGCGGGGGAAGTCTCGTCAGTCATGGGGCTACCTTAGCCAAGGCGCTACAAGGTCTCGTAAAGGCGGTCGAAGCGTTCATCGTGGCTCTTGAAGGGGTCTTTCAGGATTAGCGTTCGTTGCACGTGGTCATTGAGTTTGAGGTGAACCCAGTCGACCGTGAAGTCGCGTCGCTTTTCTTTGGCTCGTCGAACGAACTCCCCACGAAGTCGCGCGCGAGTGGTTTGCGGTGGTGTCGACACGGCAAGATTGACGGCCTCGTCAGTGACGAGCCGCACCGTATTGCCCTTCAAACGCAGTTTGTTGTAGATGCCCCTCGTTGGGTGGGTGTCGTGAAAGAGCAAATCGACGAGGGCGACTTTGGGGTGCGAGAGCCCCACGCCCTCGCTGTTGCACAGTTGAGTGATGAGTTGCATTTTGGTGATCCAGTCGATGCGATCGGCCAGCACGAAGGGGTCGTCGGCCATTTGGTCCAACGTGGCACGCCAGGCCGCTACCACGAATCGTTGGTCGTCGGAGAGGTCGCGACCTTGCACGTAGTTCTCTACACGTTCACAAATCTCCGACTGCAGTTGCCACGCGGTTAATTCACGACCATTAGTGAGACGAACAGTGACGTTACGGTCACCCAACGGGTCTGTCGCCACCTCGCGTAGTGCCTTCATGGGATTGTCGAGCGTCAAATCTCGCAGCACGGTGTTCTTGTCCTCCACCATGGACAGCACGAGACAGGTGGCACCCACCTTGAGCACGGTGGCGAAATCGCTCATATTGGAGTCGCCCAAGATCACGTGAAGACGTCGATATCGCTCGGGGTCAGCGTGAGGTTCATCACGAGTGTTGATAATGGGGCGGCTACGGGTAGTGGCCGACGAGATTGTTTCCCAGATGTGCTCGGCTCGCTGCGAGAGGCTGAAATATGTGCCTCGGCTCGGGGTCGTAATCACACGTCCGGCGCCCGCAAAGAGCTGGCGGGTAATCAAAAAGGGAATGAGGAATTGCTCGTGTCGGCTCAAATCCTCGTCGCGCTCGGTGCAGTAGTTCTCGTGGCAACCGTAGCTGTTTCCGGCGGAATCCACGTTGTTTTTGAACAGATGAATGTCACCGCTGGTGCCTTCCGCACTGATCTGACGCTGCGCGGAGTCCACCAACTCATTCATCAGCACGTCACCCGCGCGATCTTGGGCGAGCAGGTCGAACAGGTTGTCGCACTCGGCAGTCGCGTACTCCGGGTGACTGCCGACGTCGAGGTAGAGACGAGAGCCATTTTCGAGAAAGACGTTGGAGCTCTTGCCGCTAGCCACGATGCGCCGGAAGATGATGCGCGCCACATCGTCGGGATTGATGCGCCTCTGGCCATGCAAGGTGAAAGTGACGCCGTACTCCGTCTCTAGGCCAAAGATGCGCCGATCCATATACCGACGCTAATGGACGACGGCTTTAGCGTCCCAGCAAGCGGTCGGTCTCACCATCAGTGATGCGCCGGAACGTTCGCCGCGTGCCGGCATCCTGGAGAATGCCAATTTCGAGGTCGCTAGAGCGAATCTGACGGTCAGGTCCCGAGAGGGCCACGACCGCACGCTGCAATGTGCCGGAGAGGTCTCCGGCACCCGACGTGCTCACTCGGTAACGCTCGCGAATCGCGTCGGCGTCACCACCCAAGACGGCGAATTCGAGTTCGTCGGTAATCGTTCCCTCATACGCGATGTGATACAGCTTGGTCGGCGTCTGGCGGATACCGAGCTGCGCGACCAAGATTTCCACTTCGTAAGGCTTCTGTCCTTCAGCGAAAATGTCGCCGAGGTGTTGGGCGTAGTAGTTCGCGAGCGCTCGCGCTTCAACATCTTCGCGGCTGTAGGAAAAGCCCGTCGAGTCTGCCCAACGAATACCCGCTTCGCGCAGTCGGTCGTACTCGTTGTACTTTCCGACGCCCGCAAAAGCCATGCGATCGTATATCTCCGAAATCTTGTTCAGACTGGTCGACGGATTCTCGGCGACGATGAGGACGCCATCAGAAAACACGGCGCCAATCAGTGAGCGACCGCGAGCGATGCCCTTCTGGGCGAATTCGGCACGGTCTTTGACTTGCTGCTCGGGCGATACGTAATACGGCATGCTCATCGCAGATCTCCTCCGGCGCGTCCTTGTGTGCTGATACGGCGATCACGAATAGCCGAGAAGCGCGTCGCGGATTCCTCACCGGACAGTTCACGGAAACCTTGCGCATCGACCACCACGATGATGGGGAAGATGCCACGAACGAAGTCGGGTCCGCCGGTTGACGGATCGTTATCGCCCGCCTCGTACACCGCCAAGCAGGCCAGAGCAATTGCTTCGTCGCTCGACATGGCGTCTTTGAATCCCAGGCGGAGGGTGGTGTCGGCAAAATCGGTACCCGAACCAATCACGGTGTAGTCGCTGCGTTCGTAGCAACCTCCGGCGGCGTCGTATTCGAAGACTCGACCGATGTGGTGGTTGTTGTCAAAGCCCGCCAACATCGGTACCACCGTGAAGGGGGTGGTCAGATTGTTCTGGCGAACGAGGGTGGAGAGGTAGTTAGCCTTACCTTCGAGAGACAAGGTGACGTCCATGAGCTTCTCGTAGTGCTCAAACGCGAGTTGCGCCACGCGAATGAAGTTGAGCCCGGCGGCCGCGGAACCAGAAATCGCGACGGCAGAGAAGCGGTCAGCCGCTTCAATCTTGCGGGTGTCACGAGAGGCGATCTTGTAACTGGTGGCCTGACGGTCGGCGACGAGCACCACTCCCCCGGAAAAACGAACCGCGACGACGGTCGTGGCGTGTGCGGAGGGCTGCGCTGACGCATCGACGGGTGCGAAAAGGTCAATGCCCTGACTCGCCATCAGCGCCTGGAAGGACGCTCCGGGATCGTTATTCACATCGAACAGTGGCAAACCCATTACTGACCGCCCTTTTGCACATAGTTACGGACGAACTCTTCTGCGTTGTCTTCGAGAACTTCATCAATTTCATCGAGAAGTTCGTCGAGGTCGTTCTTCAGTTGATCGTGACGCGAGGCGTCAACGCGAATTGCTTCCTCGGCATCCATCGACTCCTGTTGCCGGGTCCTTTGGATTCGCTCTTGTTCGGCCATGTCGCTACCTATACACCTAGTTCTCGCAGAAGTTCTTCCGCGCTCTCACATCGGTTGAGCAGATTTGAGGTCAAATCTGCCGTTCCTCTGAGTGGCTCCATCATAGGAACCCGCCGTAACACGCCATCGTGCAGATCGAAAACCACCGAGTCCCAGTTGGCCGCGGCAATTGATTCTCCGAACTTTCGAATGACTTCTCCGCGGAAAAAAGCCCGCGTATCTCGCGGTGCCGCGGTGACCGCACGGTCAATGTCGTCACGTGTCCACATCTCTCTCATGCCGACTCGAGATTGGAGGCATTTGTCGGGTCGAAGGTCATGCCACTGCAGCGAAATCGCCGCCAATCGAGGATCGTTTCGTGAAAAGCGGTGCCGTTCTTGGTACGCCTCGAGGAGTTGCAGCTTCGCGAGCCATTCGACGCGATCCGCGGCGGCAGTGTGATTGCCCGCGAGGTCGTCGAGGATGCTTCGCCATTCCGAGAGGATGAGGCGAGCTTCGTCGTCTCCCCCGACCAATCCTCCCCCGCAATTGGCGACGTACAGCTCAGCGAGGGCGAGCAGATCACGTTGGACGTCCAACGCCGTGACCAGTCGCCCGTCAGTCAGTCGAAAACTTGTCGCCAGCGTGGTATCGATCCCCACCGCTCGCATGGCCGCCACGGGGTTTTCCGGCGACGCGGGAAAAGCCCGAGGCCCGAACTGCTCAAGGGCGGCAAGCAAGAGGGCGGTCGTGCCGACTTTGAGGAA
>CAISIU010000150.1 GCA_903885505.1 uncultured Actinomycetes bacterium
ACCCGCCTGCCCGGTGGCACAGAAGGAGCAATTCATGGCACAGCCCGCCTGGGTCGAGACGCACACCGTCACCCGATCCTGATAGGCCATGAGAACGGTTTCGATGGTGGCCCCATCAGCCAAGGTGAATAGCCACTTCATGGTCTCACCGGCGTCGGTGGCGACCTCGGAGGTCATGGTGAGCGCGAGGGGAAAGTCCTCCTCGAGCTGCGTGCGCAGGGCCAGGGGGAGGCTGGTCATCTCAGAAAAACGGCGGTCTTGCTGCCAGAGACCCTCGAGAATTTGGTTGACGCGGTAGTTCGGGACGCCCTCGAGGTGGGCGGCGAAGTCTTCGCGGGAAAGGTCGTACGGGGAAGTCACATCCCTCAGGCTAGAACCCTGCGCTGTACCGGCGCCGTTTCCTGCTTGACTCTCTCTGGTGCCGGTCGGCACCGACACGGAAAGGTATCCCCACATGGAACTGAAGAACACTTCCGCCATCGTCACCGGTGGCGCGTCGGGTCTCGGTGAGGCAACTGCTCGTCGCCTCGCAGAGCGCGGCGTCAAGGTCGTTATCGCGGACTTGAACGATGAGAAGGGCACGGCGCTGGCCGCCGAGCTCGGTGGCACGTTCGTCCACTGCGACGTCACTAAGACCGAGGACGTCATCGCCGCGATTGACGCCGCCACGGCACTCGCTCCCTTGTGGAACGTGGTCAACTGCGCCGGCATCGGCTGGGCCACCCGCACCATCGGCAAGGACGGCGAGTACAGCTCGGCGCACGACCTCGACCTGTACCGCAAGGTCATCGAGATCAACTTGGTCGGTACCTTCAACGTCTGCCGCTTGGCCGCCACCGCGATGAGCAAGAACACCCCCGACGCCGATGGCGCTCGCGGTGCGATTGTCAACACCGCCTCGGTCGCTGCCGAAGACGGTCAGATTGGCCAGGTTGCCTACTCTTCGTCCAAGGGTGGCGTCGTCGGACTCACCTTGCCGCTGGCTCGTGACCTCTCGGTCGTGGGTATCCGCGTCAACGTGATCCTCCCGGGTCTCATCGACACCCCCATCTACGGCACCGGTCCGGCCTCCGACGAGTTCAAGGCTCGTCTCGGTCAGGGCGTGCTCTTCCCGAAGCGTCTCGGTCTGCAGGACGAGTTCGCGACCTTGGCCTGCGAACTGCTCGCCAACAGCTACATGAACGCCGAGTCGATTCGTCTCGACGCCGGCATTCGCATGCAGCCCAAGTGATCTAAGAATCACCATGACAAAACCCCCGGCCACCTGGCCGGGGGTTTTTCATTATCGCAATTGATTTATATGTCGACGGCGGCGTTGTCGAACTTCGCGTACTGCTCAATGAAGTTCACGAGCGCCACACCGGTCGGTCCGTTACGGTGCTTCGCCACCACGACTTCGGCCAATCCACGCTTGGACGGCTCCACGTCATCCTTGCCCTTGTCGGGACGGTGCAGCAACAGCACGATGTCGGCGTCTTGTTCCAATGACCCCGACTCACGAAGGTCACTCATGATGGGTCGGCGAGTTTCTTTTTGGTCCTTCTCGGGAGCACGCGACAGCTGCGCCAAGGCGATCACCGGGCAACCGAGTTCACGCGCCAAGAGCTTGAGGCCGCGGCTCATGTCGGAGACTTCGACCTGACGGTTTTCCGATCGACCTCGCGAACTCATGAGCTGCAAGTAGTCGATGATGATGACGCCGAGGTCGCCGTGTTGCTGCTTGAGGCGACGGGCACGAGCGCGCACGTCCATCACCGTCAGGGCCGAGTTGTCGTCGATGAAGACCTGTGATTCACTCAGGCGATTGAAGGCCTGCACCGCTTGGTGCCATTCGGCATCTGACAGGTCACCATTGCGCAGCTTCGCGGAATCGAGACGAGCGTCGGAGGCCAAGATGCGCTCGGTGAGTTCTAAGGCGCCCATTTCAAGGGAGAAAAAGAGGGCCGGCTTCTGCAAGGTGGCACCCACGTGCATCAAGATGCCGAGGGCGAAACTCGTCTTACCAATCGACGGTCGCGCACCAATGATGGTGAGCGAACTCGGCGGCAAGAAGTTCAAGTAGTTGTCCACCGTGTGATACCCGGTGGTGACGCGCGAGACGTTTTCGCCGGCTTCACGGGTCTCGAGCAGGTCGAGTTCTTGGCGAAGCAGTTGGGCGAGAGGAAAGATGGTGTCGGTGGCGTTGCGGTCACTGATCTTCATGATGCGCTGTTCCGCCTCGTCAATCAACGCCTGCGAGTCAGTGGCCGGTTGATACGCCGTTTCAATAATTTCGCTGGCCGCGGAAATCAACTGACGCTGACGCGACAAACCCTTGAGCAATCGGGCGTAGGTCTCGGCCGCACCGGGGGTGTAGGCGTTGACCTGCAAACTAAGAAGCACGTCGTCCGCCACGTCGGGCTGACCGTGTGAGGCCAACCACGCACGCACCGTGACGGCGTCCACACTTTGCGCACGGTTTTCCAAGTCCACGATGGCCGCAAAAATTTGACCGTGAATCGGACGATAGAAGTCTTCGACATCCAAGATGTTGGCGACGTCGGCGATGGCCTGACGTGACGCGGTGGTGGAGTTAAGGAGAGCACCGAGGACGGACTCTTCCATCTCTTGGTTGTGGGGAGGAATTCGCGAAGCGCTGGCCGGCATTGTCATAGTGGTCTCACTCTTACCTATCGCAGCCGTGGGACGCTAGAGGCGTAAGGTGCGAATTTCCTGTGGAAATAGCAAACGGCCCGGGCCGCGACCAGCGCGACCCGGGCCATGAGCTAACTACTTAGCGATGACGGTGTAGTTCACCGTGGCGATCACGCCATCAAACAAGGTGGCCGAGGCAGTGAAGGAACCAAGTTCCTTGATGTGCTCGTCCATCTGAATCTGCGAACGCTCGAGCGACACCGAGGTGGCGGTACGAATGGCGTTCACGATGTCGGGCTCGGTGACCGAACCAAACAGACGGCCGTTGGCACCGGCGCGCGCGGCGAGGGTGATCGTCGCGGCCTCGATGGTGGCCTTCTGGGTCTCGGCGGCGGCACGTGACTGCGCGTCCTTCAGGTCGCGAGCCTTACGCATCGACGTGGCCTGCAGTTCGATCGAGTCATTCGCGGCCAGAGCAGCGCCGGAGGGGAACAAGAAGTTACGGGCGTAACCCTTGCGCACCTCGACGATGTCGCCACGACGGCCGAGGCCGCGGATGTCGTTACGAAGAAGAACCTTCATGATTATTCCTCACCTTCCGCGCTGACGGTCTCGAATTCCTCAGTGGTGATTTCCGGCATCTCGGTACCCTCGGGTGCCTCGAAAGGACGGTCCTCGTTCTTGTCCTCACGCGGTCCACGACGGTCGTCGCGTCCACCACGGCCACCACGACGCTCGGTCACGGTGCGCTGGGTGTACGGCAGCAAGGCCAGCTCGCGAGCCGTCTTGATGGCGTCGGTGATGTCGCGCTGGTGCTGCTGGCAGTTACCCGACACGCGACGGCCACGGATTTTGCCGCGGTCGCTGATGTACTTACGCAGAGTGTTGAGGTCCTTGTAGTCCACCGAGGTGGCACCGACCATGCACAACGCGCAGGGCTTCTTCTTCTGATTGCGACGCGGGTCGAACTTCGGCGCCCGCTTCGGCGGCTTGGGGTTATTAATACGGGGCATTAGAAGGGCTCCTCGTCGTATCCGTAGCTAGGGGTTGATGGTGATGCTGATGGTGACCCGGCACTCTGCGAGCGCGGAGCCGGGCCGGCGCCCTCAGGGCGCGGGGTCTTGGTGACACTGGCGGTGGCGTAACGCAGCGAGGTGCCGATTTCGTCGGCATTGATCTCAACGGCGGAACGCTTGTCGCCATCGGGCGTTTCCCACGAGCGCTGCTCGAGGCGTCCGGTGACGATGACGCGAGTGCCCTTTTGCAAGGTTTGTGCGCAGTTCTCTGCGAGCGGACCGTAGGCGGAGACGTCAAAGAAGCTGGTGCGCTCCTCCCATTCGCCCGTGGCGCGGTTCTGCCAACGGCGGTTCACGGCCACACCCATACGGATGGTGGCTTGACCACTGTTGAGGAACTTGAGCTCGGGTTCACGGGTGACATTCCCGGACACGGTGATGCTGTTATCTGCCATGGCTCTCCTTAGGTTGGTCGCGAACCTACGCCGAGGCCGTGACGTTCTTCGCGGGCTTCTTGTCCGCGAGACGCACGATCTTGAAACGAAGGATCTCGTCTGCGAGGCCCAGCACGCGGTCAAGTTCGGCAACGGTCGCGGGGACTCCGGAGAATCCGACGACGACGTAGTACGCCTCTTTACGCTTGTTGATCTCGTAGGCGAGGGGTCGCTTACCCCAACGGTCGATGGATCCGACGGCTCCGCCAAAATTGCGGATGACGTCAAGACCCTTGTCGAGCGAGGCCTGGATGTTCTGCGCGTCAACCTGCGGGTCGAACACGATCATGGTTTCATATGGGCGCATGGCCTATTTCCTTTCCCTCTGGACCGGCTTCACCGGGCTCTGCGGATCAGAGCAGGGTTATTACTGCTGTTTCCCCGTAACGGGGACTCATCATCCTACCGGTCAGCGCCCCGGGGGGCCAAATCACTGAAAAAGGTCGGGCGGAGTGGGGTAGGTCTCGCTCTCGGCAGGGAAGGAACCCGAACGCACGTCAGCGGCGTAGGCCGCCACGGCGTCGGTGATCGCCTGGCCGATCTGGGCGTATTGGCGGACAAATTTGGGCGGGGTGCGATTCGACAGACCCAATAGATCATGGAAAACCAGAACTTGGCCGTCGGTATTCGGACCGGCGCCGATGCCGATAACGGGAATCTGAAGCGCCTCCGTGATACGAGTGCCCACCTCCGCGGGAACACCCTCGACCACCAGGGAAAACACCCCTTCGGCCTCGAGGGCGAGCACGTCATCAATAAGGCGAGTGGCCGCATCGGTGGTCTTGGCCTGCACCTTGAAGCCACCCATGGCCAGCATGGATTGCGGAGTGAGACCCACGTGGCCCATCACCGGAATCTCCGCGTCCAAGATGGCGCGAATGACCTCGAGACGATTACGGCCACCTTCGAGCTTGACCGATTGGGCCCCGGCGCGAACCAGTTGCGCCGCATTAATAACGGCTTCTCGCGGCGAGAGGTGGTAGCTCAGCCATGGAAGATCAGCCACCAGGTGGGCGTTCGGGGCGGCGGCAGCCACGGCCTTCGTGTGGTGCACCATGTCCTCGATGGTCACGTGCAGGGTGTCGGTGTGACCGAGGACCACGTTGGAGACCGAGTCGCCCACAAGCAAGATGTCGACGCCGGCAGCGTCGGCGTAACGAGCGCCGGGCTCGTCATACGCGGTGATCATCACCAGCGGTTCGGCACCATTGCGACGCTTACGACGACGGATTTGGGGGGCGGAAAGTGGGCTCACGACTGGGCTCCCTTAAGTTTTCGGGGCTTCACGCCGCCCGCATTCCATTTACGAGCGAGGTGGTGAAAGTGACATTCGAGGCACACATCCACTGAATAGCACTGTACGGGAAGTTCCCGCTTCTCTAATTTGACTAACTCCTTGACGCTCGGTGGACAAGCGCCCCCGGGCGGCAGGTGCGCCCCAAAGACGTAGGTGACCATCTTTAAGTTGGTGGAGTCGCACACCGGACAGTCATGGCCGGCGGGCCGGCCCAAGTGCGCCGCGGCGCGCAGTAGCTCGGGGTGGGCGTCGCAGATGTCCTCGCGGCGAAGACGTCCACTCTTCACGGCCTCGATCAGGGCGTGACGCACCAAGCCGTACTCCACGACTCCGGTGGGCTGCAGGTGGCGAGGGCGTCTCGGCATGTTCGGACACTACCGTTTTCCCCCTTTTTCGGAAAGTGCGGGCATTAGTGGCGCGCGATATAACGAAGCGATATACTCGTTCGCGTGTTGGAACTCGCCATCCTTGGCCTCCTAATGGACCACGATCTGCACGGATACGACATCCGTGGCCAGATTCGTGACCGTTTGGGACTTTTTTCCAATACGTCCTTCGGTGCCATCTACCCGGCGCTCAATCGCCTCGAGCGCGAGGGGCTCATCGAGTCCGTCACCGCCACGGTGACGAAGGTCAGCTCCGTGGCCACCGGTTCACTCTCCGGTGAGCGCGCCGCGATGCGCGCCCGTCGTGGAGCCGTGGCCCTCGGGCGTCGTGGCCGCAAGGCGTATCGCATCACCGACCTCGGCCGTCGCGAATTTGCCGAGCGCCTCTCTGACCCGGCCACCATGGACGACACCCGCAACTTCACGGTGCGCATGGCCTTGGCCCGTTTTCTTACCCCCAGCGTGCGTGTGGGACTTCTCGAGTACCGCCGCACCAGCCTGCAGCAGCGTCTGCGCGAGATCACCTCGACGCTCAACGACGCCTCCCTCGACAGCTACGCGCGCAGTGTGATGGAACACGCCGCGCGCGGCGTCGAACTTGATTTGAAGTGGATCAGCGACTTGCTGGCCCGCGAATCAAGTAGCGACATCACTACACCAACCCTCGCTCAGGAAGCGAACTAGGAAAGGACCACCATGGGCAACATCCGTGTGGCTATTGCGGGAGTCGGCAACTGCGCCAGCTCTCTGATTCAGGGTGTGACGTTCTACCGTCACGCCACCCCGGGCGATCACGTGCCGGGACTCATGCACGTCGAGCTCGGCGGGTATCACGTCCGTGACCTCGAATTCGTCGCGGCTTTTGACGTGGACGCCTCGAAGGTGGGTTGCGACTTGTCGAAGGCCATCGACGGTGGTCAGAACAACACCATCAAGTTCGCCGAAGTGCCAGACCTGGGCGTGACCGTTCACCGCGGCCCGACCCTGGACGGCCTCAACAAGTACTACCGCGCCTCCATCGACGAGTCGCCGGCCGAGGCCTGCGACGTCGTGCAGGTCCTGCGCGACTCCAAGGCTGAAGTGCTCGTCTCGTATTTGCCGGTCGGTTCCGAAGAGGCCCAGCGCTTCTACGCCCAGGCCGCCATTGACGCGGGCGTCGCTTTCGTCAACGCCATCCCGGTGTTCATTGCCTCTGACCCGGTGTGGGCGAAGAAGTTCGCCGACGCCAAGGTGCCGATCATTGGTGACGACATCAAGAGCCAGGTCGGTGCGACCATCGTGCACCGCGTGCTCAGCCGTTTGTTTGAGGACCGTGGTCTCTCGATCGACCACACCTACCAGCTGAACGTCGGCGGCAACATGGACTTTAAGAACATGCTCGACCGTGAGCGTCTCGAGAGCAAGAAGATCTCGAAGACCCAGGCCGTGACCAGCCAGCTCGAGCTCAGCCATCTGGAAGCCGACGATGTGCACATCGGACCGAGCGACCACGTGCCATGGCTCAAGGACCGCAAGTGGGCCTTCATTCGTATCGAGGGTCGCAACTTCGGTGACGTGCCGCTCAACATCGAGCTCAAGCTCGAAGTGTGGGACTCCCCGAACTCGGCCGGCGTGATCAT
>CAISIU010000151.1 GCA_903885505.1 uncultured Actinomycetes bacterium
CCCTCCCGGCGCGGGAGGCATCAGTGTCGCTCGCGCGGGGGGTGTCACCGTGACGGCGGAAGCTCTCTTGGATGACATGTTGGGCTATCTCGAGCGGGGCTGGGTCAGCCCAACCTGGTGGTCTGAGCAACTACGCGACGAATATCGACGAGTCTGCGTCACCATTGGACACGACATCGTGGCCTCAACCTCGACGGGTGACATCGCCGGCGTCGCGACGTCGGTTGATGACGACGGCTCTCTGGTCGTCACCAGCGAGTCGGGCGACATCGTGGTGGCCGCCGGTGACGTGCGCCACGTGCGCCGACCGACGGGAGAGCGCGCATGACGACTCGAGTTCTCATCACGGGCGCCTACGGCCAAGTGGGTGTGGACTGCGTCGACACTTTCAACGGCCTCGTCCCTCCCGGCGGATCAACGTTTCTGCCCGCGGTGCCGTCGGGAGAATTCGACGTCATCGCTGTGTCGCACCACGACTTGGATGTGGCTGACGAGGCGATGGTCAATCGTGTCGTGGAGATGATCCGGCCAGACGCCATCGTGCACCTCGCGGCGTATACCGCGGTCGATAAGGCCGAGACCGACGAAGCCACGTGTCGTGCGGTCAACGTGGACGGGACTCGTTTTCTCGCCGAGGCGGGCGAACGTGTGGGCGCCCACGTGATTGCCATTTCCAGCGATTACGTGTTCGACGGTTCCAATGAACGGGCCTATCTCGAGGACGACGAACGAAACCCTCTCGGCGCCTATGGCCGATCAAAGCGAGATGGGGAAGATGCGGTCTCGCCCTCAGTCTCCATGATTCGCGCGTCGTGGGTCATGGGCTCTCGCGGCAAGAACGTGGTGCGCGCCGTTCGTGACCGCCTTGCCGGCGGAGGCGAGGTCCGCTTCGTGACGGACCAAGTGGGAACTCCCACGATGGCCGCCGACCTCTCTCGCGTACTGGTGGAGTTTGTTCGTCATCGCCCTGGCGGCATCTGGCACGTGGCCAACGCGGGCGAGGTGTCGTGGTTCGACGTCATTCGCGCGGAAGCGGAGATCGTGGGCGCCGGAACGGTGCTGCCCATCGTGACCAGTGAACTCAGTCCCGCACCGCTCGCCACGCGTCCGGCGCACAGTGCCCTCGACACGAGCAAATTACGCCGTGAACTCGGCATCGACATGCCGTCGTGGCGTGACGGACTCCAGAGACTTCTCGAGGGTGCCGAGTAGTCTCGGGGCGTGCCTAACCCGTCTGAAATCCTCGGGGTCATTGCCTCACCACGTCGAGTCGCCGTCATCGGTGCGGGTTACGTGGGCATCCCGACGGCCGTGGTCTTGGCTCACCTCGGACATCACGTCACCCTCGCCGAGCGAGACGCGACGCGACGCAATTCGTTGCTAGCCGGGCTCTCGCCCATTATGGAAGAGGGTCTCGATGACCTTCTCGTGCCCACCTTGCAGTCCGGACGACTGCAGATTGTGGAAAAGGCCGCCGACGCAGCGGGCGCTGCCGAGATCGTGTTTCTCTGCGTGGCCACCCCTCAAGGTGACGACGGCCACAGCGACCTCTCCTTTATCGACGCGGTCTCTCGAGAAATCGCGGATGTGTTGCCGGCGGGCGCCATCGTCGTGAACAAGTCCACCGTGCCGGTGGGCACTGCACAGCGCGTGGCCGACCTTCTCGGGCGCCGCGACGTCACCGTGGTCTCGAACCCCGAGTTCCTCCGCGAAGGCTTCGCGGTCTACGACTCCTTTAACCCGGAGCGCATCGTGGTCGGCGCTCCCTCGAGCGCTATTGGCCATCAGGTCGCCGATCTCTTCGCGCCGCTGCGCGCCCAGGTGGTCATGACCGATGAGACCACCAGCGAGCTCACGAAGTATGCCGCGAACGCATTCCTGGCAGCCAAGCTCTCCTTCGCGAACACCATGTCGCGACTGTGTGATGCGCTTGGTGGCAACGTGGATGATTTGTCGCTCGGCATGGGTCTCGACTCACGCATTGGTCGCAGTTTCCTTCGCCCCGGTCCGGGCTGGGGTGGCTCGTGCCTGCCGAAAGACACGGCCGCGTTGGTGGCGATTGCCCATGACGCGAAGGTGGATATCTCCATTGTGGAGGCGTCGATTTCTTCCAACCACGCGCAACAGGCCCACTTGGTGAACGCGGTGCGCGACACCATCGGCGGCAAGTTGGACGGCGCCGTCGTCAGCGTGTGGGGACTCACTTTCAAGGCGGGTACTTCCGACCGCCGCGATTCTCCGGCTCTCGAAATCGTGGAGTTACTCCTCGCCGCCGGGGCGAGCGTTCGCGGGTTTGATCCCACGGTGGCCGCCGATGCGACCGACGCGGACCTTCACGGCATTGGCACTTTCGCGTCGGTGCACGACGCCGCGGCCGGCAGTGACGTGATTTTGGTGCTCACCGAGTGGCCCCAGTTTGCCCTCGTGAATTTCGAGGAGCTGGCCACGGTGGTGCGTCAACGTCACGTGGTCGACGCTCGAAACCTTCTCTCCATGCGTGACGTTCGCGCCGCCGGCTTTAGCTACCGCGGATTGGGACGTCGATGAGAGTGCTCGTCACGGGTGGCGCGGGTTTCGTCGGTTCGCACCTCGTCGACGCCCTCGCGGCCGCGTCTCATGACGTCGTCGTGATCGACGATCTCTCCACCGGCGCCGGCAGCAACCTCGAGGCCGCCATCGCCACCGGGCGAGTGCAATTTCTGTTCGGTGACGTCTCGCAGAACATCGACGTGGACGGCCAGTTCGACATCGTGTACCACCTCGCCTCTCCCGCGTCGCCGCCGGCCTACCTCGCTCGCCCCTTCGCCACTTTGGCCGTGGGCAGCGAGGGCACTCGCCGCGCGCTCGATGTGGCGCTTGATTCGGGGGCCACGTTCGTGATGGCCTCGACCTCGGAGGTGTACGGCGATCCGCTCGTTCACCCGCAAACCGAGGACTACTGGGGCAACGTCAATCCCACGGGTCCGCGCTCGGTCTACGACGAAGCCAAGCGCTTCAGCGAAGC
>CAISIU010000152.1 GCA_903885505.1 uncultured Actinomycetes bacterium
CGGCCCTGCTCGGCTTCATGGGTATGAAGGTGCTCAGTCGCAAGGAGCGTCGTGCGCTCGCAACCAACGGTCCTATCGATGAGGCGTCCGCCGGCGCGTGGCTGCGATGGGCGCAGTTCATTCAGCGTCGTGGACGCGTCGTGGCTCCGCTGGCCTTGGGCCTCATGGTCGTGCTCGCTATTCCGTACTTCTCGCTCAACCTCGGCAGTGCCGACCAGGGCACCAATCCCAAGGGCACCACGACGCGTGCGGCCTACGACCTGCTCGCCACGGGCTTTGGCCCGGGCTTCGCCGGTCCGCTGCAAATTGTCGGCAGCGAAAAGGTCGGCAGCGACGCCGTTGTCGCCCAGGACGAGATGCGCATTGTGCGCGAGGTCAAGATGCTCCCCGGTGTGGCCGCCGCCATCGCGAACCCGAAGACCGCGCACCTTCCCGACGGCACCCCCGTCTACGACGTCACGGTGATCCCGAACTACTCGCCGCAGGACCCGAAGACGAAGACCTTGATTAACGACATTCGCACCAAGGTCATTGCCGCGGGTCACTTCAACGCGCACGTCGGTGGCCTCACCGCCATCTTCGGCGACTTTGCCAGCGTGCTCGGCTCCAAGTTGCCGCTCTTCATCGGCGTCATCGTCCTGCTCGGTTGTCTCTTGCTGATGCTCGCCTTCCGCAGCATCCTGGTGCCCCTGACGGCCGCATTGATGAACTTGCTCGCCGCAGCCGCCTCCTTCGGTGTCGTCGTCGCGGTCTTCCAATGGGGCTGGGGCAGCAATTTGATTGGCGCCGGCACCGGACCCATTGAGGCCTTCTTGCCCACCATCATGATTGCCATCCTCTTCGGACTGTCCATGGACTACCAGGTCTTCCTGGTCTCGCGCATGCACGAAGAGTGGGTGCACACCGGTGACAACGCGCAGGCCGTGACGCGTGGCCAGGCCAGCACCGGTCGCGTGATTACCGCCGCTGCCCTCATCATGATCTGCGTGTTCTTATCCTTCGTGTTCGGTGGACAGCGCGTCATTGCCGAGTTCGGCATTGGCCTCGGTGGCGCGGTGCTGCTCGACGCCTTCGTCTTGCGCACCGTCTTGGTGCCGGCCTTGATGCACTTATTGGGCAAAGCCAACTGGTGGTTGCCAACGAGCATCGACAAGGTGCTCCCGCACCTCGCGGTCGAAGTCGAGGACTAATCAGTCCGACACAAAGAAACCCGCCGGCTCAGCCGGCGGGTTTCTTTGTTTCCGTTGGCACTTACTTCAGCAGCCTGGCGATCGCCGTCTTCATCACGCCGGACAAGTAGTAGGCGTAGGTGGCGGTGAGGTGCGACCAGTCCTGATACACGATCAAGTTATTCACGACTGCGGGACAAATGCCCTGGCGACATAGCCATGGCGTGGGATCAACGAAGGGGATATGTGCCTGGGCGGCCGCGGCCTGTTCCGCACTGAGGTGATTCTTCGCGGTGGGGTCAGTGGGGTTCGTCTTCGTCGCGCAGGTCTGAATGGCGGTGGGGTGCGCTCCTAAGCAGACACCGGGCCAGGTACCCGCGGGGGCGTAAGCCGGATTGTCGCCAATCAGAGCCAACTTCGCTCCACTCGGCGCCAGCGCCGAGAAGGTGGTCGCCAGGCCGGTAGAAATCTCGTTGTCCGTGGTGAAAGTATTGGGACTGCTGTAGAGGTCGGTCGTTCGCTCCGCCATGATGATCGCGGCCGGCTTCATCGCATTCAGTTGCGAGATGGTATTACTGCGCCACGTGGAGCAGGCGGTGTTGTAGCCGGGGTTAGCGCCATTGGAGTAGGGCGTCAATGTCGCCACCGGGCAGCCGGCATTGCTAATGACCTGCAACTTTTCCCCCGCAGCGAGAACGGCGGGCTCAATAGCCGACACCCACATCATCACGTGTGAGTCACCGAAGAGGACCACGGTCTTTGACGCCGAGGGATTACCCCACGTGCAGGTGGGCTGACAACTATTCGGGAAAATCGCGTAGTAGGCGTCGTACGGCAGCTGCGACAAAGTGGGCAGGATATTCGCCGGGAGTTTCTTCACGGTCACGGCCGAGGTCACGGCCTTCGTAATAGATGCACTCGTTCCCGGCGTCGGGAGTTTGAATCCGGCGGCATTTGCAAGAGGTGACACCGTGACCGCCGCCACTAGGACGGGAATGGCCACTCGAACAAACTGTCGGGCGAGGTGACGAGGCTTCATGAACGCGACATTATCGGTCAGGTCCCAGTGTTGTAGGTACTAGATGGTGAATTACAGCAGAGGCCGAAGGGCTTTGTTCATCACGCCCGACAGGTAGTAGGCGTAGGTGGCCGACACGTGCGACCAGTCCGAATACGCGAGCAGGTTGCCGATCACGGGCGAGCACGTCGTCGCGCTACACAACCACGGCACCGGATCAATGAAGAAGAGGTGTTCGCGAGTGGCGACCGCTCGTTCGGCCGAGACGTGCGTGCGCCACGCGTCAGTCTTGCGAACCGCCGTGGCGCACACGCTCACGTTGTGGCGATGCGTCGCGACACACTGGCTGGGTGAGAACTCTGGCCACGCGAAGGCGGGATTATCACCCACGATGCCGATGATGGCCTTTAGAGGTCGAAGCGCGGCCACCGTCAGCGTGAGTCCGCGATCGACTTGAGCATCACTCATTAGTTGAGCCGGCGAGGCCCAAATGCCCGCGGTGCGCTCCGCCATAAAGACCGCTGCGGGGTGCAGGGCCGCGATAGCGGCAATGGCGTGGCGTCGCCACGGGCCACATGAGGTGCTGTAGCTGTGCGTGCCGTCGAGCTTTCCTACCCACTGAATCATGGATGCGGGGCCGCAGCCCGGGAACGCCACGAGAGAGAAGCGGTCGCCGGCACTCACCACGGCGGGCTCCATCGCCGCCGCCCACATTTCGGCGTGAGAGTCACCGAACAAGACGATGGTGCGATGAGGGTGCGTCGGCCCCCAGCTACAGACGACGTCGACGCACTTGGCCTTCGGCAAGATGTTCCAGTACCAGTCCTTGCCCATGAGATCGACGGTGGGGTTCAAGGTGGCGGGAGCCACCTCGCGCGACACCGACTCGGCGACGAGGCGACTCACTTCCGCAGAGCTTCCTGGTGTCGGTAGAACAAAGGACGATGCGCTGGCGGGCAGCGCCACGGCAGTGAGGGCCGCGGCGAGAAGTACGGCCCGAGCCAGTCGGCCTCGACGTGTGATTGCGCCCACCATGATGATGCAGGCTAACTCTCGGCCCCTCGCGAGCCGCATCGCCTGTCGCACCCCTTTCGTACTCTGGACGTATTACCCAAGGAGTATGCGTGCCCGCCACTGACGACCACATCGCCGAATTAGTCCCCCTGCTCACGGCGGAGCTGACTCGCGAACCGGGCCAAACGGCCAAGCAACTGGCCCGTACCTTGGGACTGAGCGCCAAAGAGATCAATCCCATCTTGTATCACCAGAAGGCCGCCTTCGAACCGGGCACCGGCCTCGGAAGTGCGCCCTTGTGGTTCGTCGTCGGCTCAGTGGCCGACCTCACTCCGTACGAGAAGCCGGTGAGCTCGAAGAAGTCAAGCAACGACGACAGCGAGGCTCCCGAGATCATCGATGAATTCACGGGCATCTTTGACAATCAGGAATTC
>CAISIU010000153.1 GCA_903885505.1 uncultured Actinomycetes bacterium
CGATTTCGATGGCGCGGTTCGAGATGACTTCGTTCACGTTCATGTTGGTCCGCGTGCCCGAACCGGTCTGCCAAATGCGCAGCGGGAATTCGGCCATCAAGGTGCCGTCGGCGACTTCGCGAGCCGCGCGCTCAATCAGCTCCGCCTTCTCGGCGCTGAGCTTGCCGAGAGCGTGGTTCACCCGCGCGCTGGCGAGCTTCAAGATGCCAAAGGCCCGCACCACCGCCGGCGGCATGGTGTCGCGGGCAATGGCGAAGTGGTGCAGGCTGCGCTCGGTTTGCGCGCCCCAGTAGCGATCGGCCGGTACTTCGATCTCGCCCATCGTGTCGGATTCGATGCGAACGTTGCTCATGAGTCCTGCTTCCAAGTCGAGAGGGCGCTCGGACACCGAGTCGTCGGTTCGGCCCTCGTGGTTATCGGTGCCAAACTAGTAGCGAAACTCCTCGATACGAAACGGATTGACCATGACCGACGTCCTTACTCCCGCCGCCCGCGCCATCTTCGAGAAGCAGGTTCTGGCCCACGTCGCGAGCCTTGGTCCCGACGGAGCCCCGCACGTCACGCCGGTCTGGGTGGAGCTCGATGGCGACCTGGTGGTCATCAATACGGCCCTCGGCCGAGCCAAGGCCCGCAACTTGGCCGCGGACGCTCGCGTCGCCATTTCCCTCACCGATCCGGACGACAATTACTCGGTGGTGGCCATTCGCGGCACCGTGACCACCTTCACCACCGATGGCGCCGACGAGGTCATTGACCGGCTCGCGAAGAAGTATTTGGGTGTCGACAGCTACCCGTATCGCCGTGAAGGCGAAGTGCGCGTCACGGTGAAGATCTCCACCGACCGCATCGCCCAGCAGCCGGCTTAGGCCTCGAGAAGCTCGCAGGCGGACTCATCGCAAAAGCGCAGCTCGAGGGCTCGCGCCACCGCTGGTCGTAGTTGAGTGACGACCTCGCTGCCGTCTCCCAATGTGGCCGGCAGGCCCACACCCACCACGAGGTCGCGACAGATCTGAGCTTCCCGGCGATCGCCATGAATAATCACCGCGGTCAGCGGACCGAGATGTGACAACGTTGCCAGGTCTCGCGCGATCAACGATCCGCGGTAGGCCTCGTTCGCCGTGACAATCAGCGTGTCGTGGTGTTCCCCACGGGCCCACGCGGCGGCCAGGGCGGTGGCGGCATCGGTGCCATTGTCGGCACTAAAGCCCCGACAACAGTCGTGCGTCACTGCGAAAAGTCGCTTTCTGGCAGAGTCTCGATATTGACGTCACGATTGGTCAAGACGCGCACTGAGGTCACGAAGCGCACCGGTCGATACATATCCCAGACCCACGCATCCGTGAGAGTGACTTCCACCAGTGACGTGGCGGGGTTCAAGACTGCGACGTGAACGTCATTAGTCAAATAGAAGCGGCGCTCCGTCTCGACGACGTAGCGAAACATCCGTACGACGTCTTTGTACTCCGCGAGGAGTCGAAGTTCGAGCTCGGTTTCGAGCTCGTCGAGCTCGTCCTCGCCCACGAACTACTTCGCCGGGGTGACGTCGCGAAGTTCCTTGATCTTCGCGGCCTTGCCACGCAGGTCGCGGAGGTAGTAGAGCTTGGCGCGACGAACGTCACCGCGGCTCTCGACATCGATCTTCGCAATGGTGGGCGCGTGCACCGGGAAGGTGCGCTCGACGCCGATACCGAAAGAAATCTTGCGGACGGTGAAGGTCTCCTGGAGGCCCGACCCCTGGCGGCGGATGACGACGCCCTGGAAGATCTGGACGCGCTCGCGGGTACCTTCAACCACGCGGACGTGGACCTTCAAGGTGTCGCCCGGGCGGAACGCGGGAATGTCAGTGCGCAGTGAGTCGCGGTCGATCAGGTCAGTCGGCTTCATGGTTTTCCTTCGGCGTCTAAGACAGCCGGATTATCTTAGCGGAAATAGCGCTCAGCGCTTCGAGCCGAGCACGCAGGCCGGAACGGCCGAGGGATTCACCCGTCCTATGCCCCAGGCGCAGTATTCCCAGCGTTTGGTGGGCAAGACCACCGGTTGGCCCCGTTGCAGGCCGTGGCGCAGGTCCCAGTGCCAGTCCCCCGCCGCGACGCTCGGTAATCCGTAGATTTCCGTGAAAGCGGCAACGATTTGGTAGGGCTGCAGGTAGCCACGCTCCAGGGGCGTGGTCACGTGGCGTGGAATAACGAGGTCCGTGACCCCGTGGGCGGCGAAGAAAGTGGCGATGGCCCGCAGTTGAGCCGTCGTCGGCTGCCCCGTTCGAAGCTCCGAGAGGTAAACCAAGGTGGTTTCGGCGGGGATTTCGGAAGCGGCGTAGCCCGGCTGAGGGCCCCAGCCACCGAGGAGCCGGAGGCGAAGATGCTCATCGACCTGCTGAATCATTGCGGCCGATGACTCGTTAAAGGGGAAGGCGACCACCACGGGGGTCCCCGGCTCGTGACGAGCC
>CAISIU010000154.1 GCA_903885505.1 uncultured Actinomycetes bacterium
ACCACGGTAAGACTTCTTTGCTCGACAAGATTCGTGCTGCTAAGGTAGCTACTGGCGAAGCTGGTGGTATTACTCAGCACATCGGTGCGTATCGCGTGAACTGGAACGGCAAGCCCATTGCCTTCCTCGACACCCCGGGTCACGAAGCCTTCACGGCCATGCGTGCTCGTGGCGCCAAGGTCACCGACATCGTCATCTTGGTGGTGGCCGCCGACGACGGCGTCATGCCCCAGACGATTGAAGCCATCAACCACGCCAAGGCGGCGCAGGTGCCGATCATCGTGGCGGTCAACAAGATTGACAAGCCCGACGCCAACCCTGACCGCGTTCTCCAGCAGCTCTCCGAGCACGGTCTCGTGCCCGAAAAGTGGGGCGGCGAGACCATCGTGGTCGAGATTTCGGCCCTTCAGAGCCTCGGCATCGACGACCTTCTCGAGCAGGTGTTGCTCGTGTCGGAACTCGAAGAACTGACGACGCGCTCCGAAGGTCCCGCCTCGGGCACCGTGCTCGAAGCCAACCTCGAGGTGGGACGCGGTCCTATCGCCACCGTCATGGTGCAGCGCGGAACCTTGTCGGTGGGTGACCCCATCGTCGCGGGTGCCGCGTGGGGCAAGGTCAAGGCCTTGGTTAACGACCAGGGTCAGCAGGTCAAGACGGCCGGTCCGTCGACGCCGGTTCAGGTCCTCGGATTCTCCGAGCCGCCGCAGGCTGGTGACGAAGTGCGCGTGGCCAAGGGCCTCGATCGTGCTCGCGAACTGGCTGACGCTCGAGCGCTACGAATTCGCATGGTGGGCCACCAGCCCGTCCAGGCGGCATCGGGCACCAAGCTCGAAGACCTCTTCGCGCAGATTCAGCGTGGCGAAACGGCGACTCTCAACATCGTGCTCAAGGCCGACGTGCAGGGTTCACTCGAAGCCTGCACCGAATCGCTGCGCAAGCTCGAGCGTGACGACGTCAAGCTCGTCATCGTGCACCGCGGTGTGGGTGGCGTCACGGAAAACGACGTCACCTTGGCGAAGGCGTCGAACGCGACCATCATCGGTTTCAACGTTCGACCCGACCGTCGCAGCCGCGACCTCGCCGAGCGAGAAGCCGTGGAGATTCGTACCTACGAAATCATCTACAAGCTCATCGAAGAACTGCAAGCGGCCATGCTTGGTTTGTTGGCTCCGGAATACGAAGAAGTCGTCACTGGCGAAGCCGAAGTGCGCGAAGTCTTCCGTGTCCCGAAGATTGGCGCCATTGCCGGTTGCTTGGTTCGCGAAGGCGCCATCACCCGTGGTTCCAAGGTGCGATTCCTCCGCGAAGGCACCATCATCTGGAAGGGTTCGATCACCTCACTGCGTCGCTTCAAGGATGACGCTCGTGAAGTGGCCGCCGGTTTTGAGTGTGGTATCGGCTTGTCCGACTACCAAGACCTCAAGGAAGGCGACATCATCGAAACGTACATGGAGCGCGAGATTCCGCGCACGGCATAGCCATGGCGCACGACGGACATCACCCGTATCCGCGCACCGCGCGTATCAACCAGATTTTGCGAGAAGTCATCAGCGATGTGATCATTCGACTCGGTGACCGTGACGAGCGCCTCGGCCTCGTGACGGTCACCGATGTCGACACCTCGCCCGACATTCGTAACGCGGTGGTGTTCCTCGACTCGTTGACCGACGAACGTCGCGCCGCGCTCGAAGAGCACCGCACCTACATTCAGGCGCAGGTGAACGTGCAGACGCGCCTCAAGCGCACGCCGAAATTGTCCTTCTTGGCGGACCCGGCCATCGCCGCGGGTGAAGGCGTCGAAGGTGCCATTCGCCGCCTGCGAGCCGAGGACGATGACTACTAACGGCACGCTGCTCGTCGATAAGCCCACAGGCTGGACGAGCCACGATGTCGTCGGCAAACTCCGCGGCATTTTGCGCGAGCGTCGCATTGGGCACGCGGGCACACTTGATCCCATGGCGACGGGTCTCCTCGTGATTGCCGTGGGTCCCTCCACGCGACTGCTGCGTTACGCGCAGGAGAGTCACAAGCTCTACGTCGGCGTCGCGAGGTTCGGGATCGCGACGGATTCTCTCGACGCGGACGGCACCGAGATTGCGCGTATGGCGGTACCCGAATTGACGCCGGAATCTCTTCAGGCGGCTGCGGCCTCCTTGACGGGCAACATCGAACAAGTGCCGCCCATGGTCTCGGCGATCAAAATCGGGGGGCAGAAGCTCTACGACCTGGCTCGCCAAGGAATTGAAGTGGAACGTCCAGCGCGGCCCGTCACTATCGACGAGTTTTTTCTTCGGCCCGGTGACGAACCTGACACCGTGACTTTTTCGGTGCGCTGCAGCACCGGCACCTATATCCGCACCCTGCTGTCGGATGCGGCGGAGAGTCTCGGCACCGTGGGGCACCTCACGCAACTTCGACGCCTTGAAAGCGGCGGCAGCCACGTCGATGACGCATGGACGATGGAACGCCTCACGAGTGGGGAGGCGGTCACCCTCTCGGCGCCACGCGACCTCGTCTCGAGTCTCACGTCATGCACGGTGAGCGAGGACCAGATTCGCGATATCCGTCACGGCAAGCGCATTGTGCTCGATACATCAGACGATCTCGTGGCGGCGCTGTCGGAAACCGGCGACGTGGTGGCCGTGCTCGCCCGTCGAGGTGAGAATTATCAGCCCGAAACCGTCCTCGCGGAGAGCACGTCGACGTAACTATTAGCGTGAGGCCGTGCAGGTACTCACCGGACCCTCGAGCGATTTCACCCCGTCGGTGGTGGCGCTGGGTGTCTTTGACGGAGTGCATCGCGGCCATCAAGTGGTTATTCGTCGTGCCGTTGAACGAGCCCGCGCCCTAGGCGTCCCGGCCGTCGTCGTGACTTTTGAGCCGCATCCGCTGCGCATCTTGGCACCGGACCGCGCCCCCGGCCTCCTGCAAGACCTCGACCAACGCCTCGAGGTCATGGCGGCGCTGGGAGTCGATGCGGTGCGGGTGGTGTCCTTTGACGCCGCGCGGGCGTCCCAAGAGGCCCGCGACTTCTATGACGAGATTTTGATCGGAGAACTGGGCGCTCGCGCCATCGTGTGTGGCGCGAACTTCCACTTTGGTCGCGATCGCGGCGGCGACCCCAGCCGCCTGCGCGAATGGTCTGCCGATGGCGGCCCCGCCATTGAGATCAGTGACCTGGCGGGTTCACGGCACACCTGGAGCTCGTCGCTGGTTCGCCGTCTCGTGGCCGATGGCGACATGAGCGGTGCTCGCGACGTGTTGGGCCGCCCCTTTTCCTTCCGCGGCGAGGTCAGCCACGGCGATGCCCGCGGGGGTGCCGAGCTCGGCTGGCCCACCGCCAACGTGGCCCTCAACCCGCTGCGCGTCTTGCCGCCGCTCGGCGTGTACGCCGCGGCGACGCGACGGGTGGGGGAGGCCTGGCGACCCGCGGCCGTCTCCTTTGGCGTTCGCCCCCAGTTCTACGAAACGGGCGAACGACTCCTCGAAGCGCACATTTTGGACTTTTCGGGCGATATCTACGGAGAAATCCTGGATGTGGCCCTTCTCGAGTACCTCCGGCCCGAAGCCAAATTCGAGTCGGTGGACGCCTTAGTGGCCCAAATCGCGGCGGACGTCGAGAAAATTCGCAATATTTACCCCGCGATTGCCCCGCAAGCCGGCGAACTGCTAGGGTAAGAGACCGGTCAGCAACGCTGGCCCGCGGTTCGCCAAGGTGGCGACCGCTCCGAGTTGTCGGATGAAGAAGGCGTAACACTTCATGGCTGAGAAGTCGTCCATCATTGAGGAATACCGTAAGCACGAGACGGACACCGGGTCTCCCGAGGTCCAGATTGCGATCTTGACTGACCGCATCTCGCACCTCACGGAGCACCTCAAGGTGCACAAGGGAGACCACCACACCCGTCGTGGTCTCATGAAGCTCATTGGCCAGCGCCGTCGCCTGCTCGACTACGTGCAGCGCGGTGACGTGGAGCGCTACCGCTCGCTCATCAGCCGACTCGGTATTCGCCGCTAACAAGCGGCATCGTCCCCAAAGCGGGGGCGCACCTTTACGGTCTCGGAGGCCAGTGGAGGATGACCGGGGTTCTCGGGCGTCGCTCACTGGGATTCGGCCCGTGGGGTGACTCATCACAAGGAGAACCCATGTCCGACGCAATCCGCGTTTCGGCACCCATTACCGGCGGCGACAAGGAAATGTCGTTTGAGGCCGGCGAGCTAGCTCAGCTGGCTGATGGCGCCGTTGTCGCCCGAATTGGCGACACCATGATTTTGGTCACGTCCGTTGCAAACCGCAACGTGCGCGACGGAATCGACTTTTTCCCGTTGACGGTTGACATTGAAGAGCGCGCCTACGCCGCCGGAAAGATCCCCGGGGCGTTTTTCCGCCGCGAGGGTAAGCCCAGCGACCAGGCCGTGTTGATCTGTCGTTTGATCGACCGTCCGCTGCGTCCCTCGTTCCCGAAGGGCTTCCGCAACGAAGTCCAGGTCGTCGGCACCGTTTTCTCGGCCGACATGGAAAACCCGCACGACGTGCTGGCCATCAACGCGGCCTCGGCCTCGTTGATGATTTCGGGCATCCCCTTCGAAGGTCCCATCGGTGCGGTTCGCCTCGCCTTTACGACCGACGGCGAGTGGATTGCTCACCCGACCTATCAAGACGGCGACAAGTCCGTCTTTGAGATCGTCGTGGCCGGTCGCGCACTGAGCGACTCGGTGGAAGCCGACATCGCCATCATGATGGTGGAAGCCGGTGGCACCGAAGGCAGCTTCGAGAAGTACGCCGACGGCGCCAAGAAGGTCGACGAAGACGTTCTGGCCGACGGCCTCGAGCGCGCCAAGCTGTGGATTCGCGAGTCGATCAACCTGCAGCGCGAACTCGTTCGCGAGTGGGTCGCCCAGAAGGGCCCGATCGTCCCGATCCCGTACTCCACCTTTACCGACTACGCCGACGACGTGATGGCTCGCGTCATCGCCGTGGGCGAAGGCAAGATTGCCGCCGCCAACGCGCACCCCGAGAAGACCGTGCGTGCCGCGGCCCTCGACGCCGCCACCGCGGAGATTGTCGCGGAGCTGGCCGGCGAATTCGCCGAGCGCACCTCGGAAATCAAGGCGGCCGTGAAGTCGCTGACGAAGAAGATCGTTCGTCGTCGCATTGTCGAAGACGGCGTTCGCATCGACGGTCGTAGCTCGGCGGACATCCGTCCCTTGTCCGCTCGCGTCGACCTCTTCCCGAAGACGCACGGTTCGGCCCTCTTCCAGCGTGGCGACACGCAGGTAGTCAACGTGACGACTCTGGGCATGCCCCGCATGCGCCAGCAGCTCGACACCTTGTCACCCGACGAGTTCCGTCGCTACATGCACCACTACAACTTCCCGCCGTACTCGGTTGGTGAAGCCGGTCGTGTGGGCGTGCCCAAGCGTCGCGAAATCGGTCACGGCATGCTCGCTGAGCGCGCCCTCATCCCGGTCTTGCCGTCGGAAGAAGACTTCAACTACGCGATCCGCGTGGTCAGCGACATCATGGCCTCGAACGGCTCGACGTCTATGGCCTCGGTGTGTGGTTCAACCCTCTCGCTGATGGCCGCCGGTGTGCCGATTAAGGCCCCCGTGGCCGGTATCGCCATGGGCCTCATCTACGACGGTGGCACCTACGTCACCTTGACGGACATCCTCGGTGCGGAAGACGCATTCGGCGACATGGACTTCAAGGTTGCCGGTACCGCTGACGCCGTGACTGCCCTGCAGCTCGACACCAAGATTGATGGCCTCCCAGCCGAGGTCTTGGCGAAGGCGCTGCACCAGGCCAAGGACGCTCGCCTCAAGATCCTTCAGGTCATCAACGACACGCTCGATGCTCCGCGCACCGACGTGGCCGAGGTTGCCCCGAAGATCGTGAGCTTCGCGATTCCGGTCGACAAGATCGGTGAGGTCATTGGACCCAAGGGCAAGGTCATCAACACCCTGCAGCAAGAGACCGGTGCCGAAATCACCGTCGACGACGATGGTGCCGTGGGCATCGTCACCATCGGTTCCACCGATGGTCGTGCCGTCGAAGAAGCTCGTCGCCGCATCGAGTTGATCCTCGACCCGCCGACCGCAGAAGTCGGCGCCGTCTACCAGGGCAAGATCGTGAACATCGCCAAGTTCGGCGCGTTCGTGAACATCATCCCGGGTCGCGATGGCCTCCTGCACATCTCGAAGATGTCGCCGCTCAACGGTGGCAAGCGCATCGGACAGGTCGAAGACGTCGTCTCGTTGGGTCAGCCCATCGAAGTGCGCGTCGACGACATCGACCCGCAGGGCAAGGTGTCCTTGTCCCTCGTCGGTTACGAGGATGTCACCCCGACTGACTCCGGCTCGAGTGACTCCGCCCCGCGTGGCGAGCGTCGCTCTGACCGCCCGGAGCGCACGGAGCGCCCCGAGCGCAGCGGTGCGACCGTGGCGTCCTTCGAGGACAGCTTCGAGGCCGAACTGGCCGACGAACTCGGCGACCTCGGCCCCGGTGGCCCGGCGCTGCGTGATGACGCGGGACGTGACAACCGTCCTCGTCGCCCTCGCCGTCGCTAGACAGTCAATCGCAAAAGGCCCCCGGGAATTCCCCGGGGGTCTTTTGCATGTTTGGGTGCGTAGGGCGTTGCGACTACCTGGACGCGAGATTCATCGGCGATGGGGATGAACTCCATCGACGCCGTCCACTCGCGACAATGACCAAGACAAGAAGCATCACGAAGAAGTAGAAGTTGCCCACCACGCTTTGAAAAGCCGTCCAGTGCAGGGTGCCCGAACCCACGTGGGGCGGAATCCAGATGAAGTAATCGGTGCAGCTAATGATGATGAATGCCGAGAGAAGGGGCCCTCCTCGTGGGCGATCATCGGCCATCGTTAGCCAGGCGAGAAGTGGGATGAACCAGATCAAGTGGTGTGACCATGAGATGGGCGAGACGAGGTCACCGGTGATGCCCACGGTCACTATCGCGGCCAACTGAGAACGTCGCGCCGCGATGTACACCGCGATCGAGAGACCCACGATGAGAGCCAGTGCCGACAGCGCGGTGCAGATAGTGGGGCTGATGGCGTGGTGAGCCAAGCGCTGCACGGAGCCGCGAATCGATTGATTCGAGTTATAGAGAACACCACCCATGCGCTTGGGGTCAAAGGCGTACTTGGTCCAATACTTGATCGTCGCCTGGTGATTAAGGGCCAAGGCCAGCAGGTTTAGAAAAACGACGGTGGCACCGGCGGTAACAGCCGCGCGAAAATCCCGACGAAGGAACAGAAAGAGGATGAAAATTCCCGGAATCAGTTTGATCGAGGTCGCCACCGCCAACAAGACGCCTCGGGGGAGTCGACGATGAGGCCGGTCCATGACGTCGAGCATGGTCATGGCGCCGAGGACAATATTGACCTGACCGAAATGGAAGTTTTGCCAGATGGGCTCGAGAGCGATCACGAGTCCCGTCATGAGGAACGTGGCCGTGTGCAGGGCCCGGGCGGTGAGTTCGGGCCGAGCGAGCCGCAGGCTGAGTCGAACAATGATCGCGAGCGCGACGAGGGTCGCGGTCGTCCACACGAAGGCGGCAGCGTGAAATGACAGGAGGGTCAGTGGCCAGAAAAAGATGGCCGCCACGGGAGGGTAGGTGAAGGGAAAATGAAGATCGAAGTTGGACTTCAGCTCGTAAAGGTGGGGATTGAAGAGGTTGTGCGCGCCGAGGAAGTAGACCCGAAAGTCGAGGTAAAACTCCTTCAAACTCTGGGTATAAACCAACAAGGCCATGATGGCGCCCACCACCGTGCCCAGGGCGATAACAACGAGAGGATGTTGCCGGTTAAAGGCCAGGACCATCTGAGTAACGCGACTCGGTCGCGCCAGTGGCACGGGATACGAGTCAGAGGAGTCAACAAGGAGGTTCATGGCGTCCACACAATCGTGGCGGACACGATGACGAGGTATCCCAAAATGGCACACGAGCCCGCCAGGACGACCCCGAACCAGCGACGGTTGAGTCGAGATCCCACTAAGGCCAACATTGGCGAGTCACGCAGCAAGAGTCGAGGGGTAATCCCAATAATGGGGGAGAGGAGTCCCAAAAAGAGCACCGTGATCGAATAGGCCACGACGCTGAGCGGTGGCTTGACGCGGAAGAACAAAATCAAGATGGCGATGGCAAAGAGAAGGCTCAGCGTCTTGACCGGCGGGTTGAGATTAACGAATCCGTGGTGAAAGAAGGCCGTGATTGCCTTGGGCGCTCCCAGGAAATAGGTCCCGCCTTGCCATCCCGTGCGCTGCGCGTTAAACCACGCGAAGAAGCTGCCGGCATGAACGTATAGATACGTAAAGAAGCTGAGAATGCCAAGCGGGGCAATAGCGACGGCACTCAGCGGTCGCCAGGTTTTCTCGCGATAGGCGGTCCACAACGCCACAAAGATGACGGCTGCCACCGCCGCGCCACCCACGGGGTCACACAGCGAGCACAGCGCTGCCGCAATCGCGGCGGCTTCCCACTGACGACGCCGAACAAGCAGGAGGGCAAGGAATCCGAAGGTAACGATGAGTCCCTCGGAGTACAGCAAGGTCAGCGCAATAGCTCCTGGCGTGAACATGACCAGCGAGAGTCCTCGGCGAGATGCCGACAGCGTGCCGGTTGATCGCAGAAACAGCCACACCGCAATCGCCGCCGTGGTTCCCGACACGAAGGTGGCGGCGACCGCGCTGGTGGGCCAACTCAGACCCGTGATGGCATGAACGAGGCGAATGAGAAGTGGCCACAGGGGGAAAAAGCCCAAGTTGCACTGAGCGGGGTCGCCGGAACCGGGCGGGATGGTGGTGACGTAGCCGTGCTGGGCGACCGAGAGATACCAGCTGGAATCCCATGATTTGAGAAGTTTCGTGAGGGTGTTCTTGGTGAGCCGTGAGACGCCCAAGAACATGCACAGGACGTACAGCCGAGACAGGAGGAAAATCGCGACCGGGCTCCATAGCTCGCGTAGTCGAAAGGGCTCGGCCTGTTCCCATTGCGGGTTCAGAACCTCTCGCTCCATACGGTTGCCGACTTTGTTCCATAACGAAAGGCGCAAGGGACTGTTCGCCACGACTTTCTCCTTTCGTTCTGGAACATGGCGAGTGTACCCAGAGGGCTTCTGACGGCAGACCGACAGGCGAACCGCGTGAGATATACCTTCTCACACGAGAGGTATCCGGTTGTCGACTCTCATCAGCGGTAGCGTTTGGGGCATGACACGTGTGGCGGTAGTGGGTGCGGCGGGACGAATGGGTCAGATCATCGCTGCGGCCATGGCTGGCCAATCGGATATCGCCCTGTCGGTCCTAATTGACGTTCGCCCCCCTGAGCTGTTGTTTGGGGCTCGCCACGTCGGGTCGCTCGACGAGGTCGATGAGGGCACCATTGATGTCCTTGTCGATTTTTCCACCGTGGAAACCGCCCGTCAGACGGCCACCTGGGCAGCGGCTCGGGGTATTCCCACCATCATCGGCACCACGGGATTTACGGACGCCGACTTTGCCCAGTGGCGCGCCGATTTCGAGAATGGTCACCTGCTCGTTGCGGCCAACTTTGCGATTGGGGCGGTGCTCGCCCAGCGATTCGCGGTGGAGGCGGCGAGGTACTTCGAGCGTGTGGAAATTATTGAGTACCACCACGATCGCAAGGTGGACGCCCCCTCAGGAACCGCTCTCGAAACGGCAAAGAAAATTGCCGCTGCTCGCACGACGTCAGGCCTGGCTCCTATGTCCGAGCCCACCACGCGCGAACCGTCGGTGGGGTCGCGCGGCGCCGAGGTCGACGGTATTCGCATCCACGCCGTTCGTATGCCCGCGATGACGGCGCACCAGGAAGTGATTTTCGGAGGCGTCGGCGAGGGGCTGACGCTGCGTCACGACGCCTACGACCGCTCGAGCTTCGCGGCCGGCGTGATTCTCGCCGTGCGACACATTCGACGATTCCCGGGACTAACCGTGGGGCTCGACCCTCTGCTGTGACCGATGTCACCGAGGCGATACTGAACGCCACACAACGGTGCGTGGCGTCGAGTGGCTTTACCGCGCTCACCGCTGAAGGTATCGCGAGGCGGGCGAAAATATCTCGTTCCACGCTGTATCGCGCCTTTCCCGGTGGGCGCCAAGAAATAGTCGAGGCATTGTTGCGTCGGGAATTCGATGAGTTCTTTCGAGACCTCTACGAACATGTGCGCGGGGTGACTGACGTCAACGACCTGATGGTGACTGGCCTCATGCACGCTCGCCGCCAAATCATGTCGCATCCGATCTTGAACGTCGCGCTCGATGAAGATGCCGGCACGCTCGATGAGGTCTTGGACGACTTGGTCGGCCAAATCATGGTGGTGATGGCCACCTTTATTGCGGAGCAATTGCCCGATGGACCCTGGCGCGAAGAACGCTCTCGGTATTTAGCTCGCATGGCCTTGTCTTTTATGTCGACACCCGGTTCGTGGCAGTTCGATAGCCGTCGTCAAGTAGAAGACTTGGTGAAGTGCGAAATGTCGCCACGCGTGATGAGCGCCACGGTGCACCGTTCACCGGCGCGAAACGTGACGACGCTCATGGGGGACTCGACGGTTCATCAGCGAGTCGCTAACGCGTTGATGGATGCCTATATCGACGGGTCGTCACTGTCGATGGAGGCCATTGCCGGTCGAGCGACGGTGTCGCGAGCCACGCTCTATCGAACTTTTCCCGGTGGGCGCAGTTCGATGGTCGCGACCGCGATCGATATTGAACGCGGCCGCCTCTTGGCGCGCATTGCCCAAGTAGCGACCCGTGCCGAGAGCCTTGACAGTGCGCTGGTATCAGTGCTGGGCGAACTCGGCCGATACGCCGAGTCCAGTCCCATCATGGTGGCCCTGCGTGATCGCCAGCCCGACATATTGCGAGACCAGTTGCGCTTTGCCAAGGGGCAAAGAAATTTCGCGGTCATTATTGCCCACGTGGCGCCGCTATTGACGCTGTGGGTCGGCGCGGAGGCCGCCGAACGACTGGTGGACTGGCTCTTGCGAATCGCCGTGACGTACTGGATGGATCCCAGCCCTGAGTTGAACTTTGCGTCGTGGCGAAGCATTGAGCGCTTCTACGGACGACACCTCTCGGGCGGAGTGGCCGAATTGGTGGCCCTGCCCACGAATTCGACCGCAGTGGTGTGATAAGAAAAGGGAAGTAGTTCATTGAGCCAAGGGGGGCACAAATGACTTCGTTAGACGAGAACGTGACGTCACTAGGAAGCAACCGCGACATCATCGGTCGTGACGAAATCAACGACATGGAAGCCATCTTCCAGCTAGTCGGTGCCGAAGAGCCCGACGGCATGCGTGTCGTGACTGATACCTGTCCCGCCATTTTCACCTGGGACTACGAGAAGGCGGCTCGCCCGGGCCTCGACAAGCTCTACGAGAAGGCGAAGCGCAGTCAATGGAATGGCGCCACCGATCTCCCGTGGGACACCGAGGTGGACCAAGAGGCCATGGCACACCAGGCCTACCTCGAAGGTGGACGCGGGCCGTTAGCCGACGCCGACCTCTCGGGCACCTCGCTCAACCTGTGGGGCGAGAAGGAGTGGGTCACTCTCAACATGGAGTACCAGAACTGGATGCTCAGCCAGTTCATGCACGGTGAGCAAGGAGCGCTGCTGTGCACCGCGAAGATCGTCGAGACGGTGCCGTGGATTGACGCGAAGTACTACGCGGCGACGCAGGTGATGGACGAAGCTCGTCACGTCGAAGTGTTTTCTCGCTACCTGGACACCAAGCTGTCCGGCCACTACGCGATGAATGGTCATCTCGGGCTGTTGCTGGACAACATCGTGGAGGACTCACGCTGGGACATGACGTATCTCGGCATGCAAATCATGGTCGAGGGCCTGGCCCTCGCCGCCTTTGGTTTCATGCACCAAATGTCGACGGAACCCCTGCTGAAGAAGCTGCTGCGCTACGTCATGGCCGATGAAGCTCGTCACGTGGCTTTTGGTGTTCTCAGCCTCCAAGAGATTTACGCCGACATGACCGCCGCGGAAATTCGCGAGCGCCAAGAGTTCGCCTTCGAAGCGGCCCTGCGCATGCGCGACCGCATGCAGGGCCAGGAAGTGTGGGACCGTTTGGGTGTGCCCATGCGCGAAGCCGCGCAGGTGACCTTGCTAGACCCCTCGCGCGTCGAGTTCCAATCACTGCTCTTTTCGAAGATTGTGCCGAACTGCAAGAAGCTGGGACTTCTTGACGCTGCGGACGGCTGGCTGCGCACGAAGTTCACCGAGATGGGTGTGATTGCGTTCGAGGACTGGGAAGACACCACCTTGGACGTGGACGCGAACGCGGACAGCTCGCCGGTTGATCGTCAGGTGTAACGCTCGCGACCAGCGTCGCTGGTAGGTTCGACTTATGACCTCACCTCGCTTTGGCCACGTGGTCACCGCCATGGTGACGCCTTTTCATCGTGATGGCGCCGTCAATTACGACCGCGCCGCCGAACTCGCTCACTACCTCACGTCGCACGGATCAGATGGCCTGGTCGTCGCGGGTTCCACCGGTGAAGGCACCGCCCTCAGCGACGAGGAGAAGCTCGAACTTTTCCGCGTGGTGGCATCCGCGGTGTCAGTGCCGGTCTTGGCGGGCTCTACCTCGTCGGACACGGCGCGTTCGGCGGCCCTGACCGCCGCGGCGTCAACGACCGGTGTCGCGGGCATCTTGTGCACCACGCCCGCATATGCCCGGCCTAGCCAGAGCGGCATTGCCGCTCACTTTTCGGCGGTGGCGGAGGCAACGGAGCTACCCATCATGCTCTACGACATCCCCTCTCGCGCGGGTCGCAAGATCTCTGCCGAGACGACTATCGCCCTCGCCCGCCGCTATTCGCACGTGGTGGCGCTGAAGGACGCCAGCGGCGACCTTGCCGGTGCCGCTCACGTCTCGGCACAACTCGGTGATGGTTTTGATCTGTATTCCGGCGACGATGCCTTGACTCTGCCTTTCATATCGGTGGGGGCTATCGGCGTGGTCTCGGTGGCTGCCCACTGGGCCGGCGTGGAGTTCAACGCGATGGTGCGCGCCGCTCTCGCTGGTGACTGGGCGACCGCGCGAGCGATGAATGAACAACTACGCGACAGCTGCGCTTTCGAAGGAAACGACATGTACCCGAACCCCATTCCCTCAAAGGCGGCGATGCGCCACCTCGGGATCGACGTCGGGGAATGCCGACTACCGCTCGGCGACTCTGATGACGTCATTGCCGCGCGTGCCGCGACCGTGGTAGCGGCGATCGTTGACGCCCGTGGCTGATTCGTCCGTCAAAATTTATTTCCTCGGTGGCCTGGGCGAAATTGGCCGTAACTGCATGGCCATCGAGCAGGGCCGCGACATCTTGGTGGTGGACGCGGGGCTGATGTTCCCCGAGCCGTCGATGTACGGCATTGACATCATCCTGCCGGACTTCACGTGGCTCATCGAGCGAGCCGAACGCGTCGTCGGCGTGGTGCTGACGCACGGCCACGAGGACCACACCGGAGCCCTTCGTTACCTCTTGCGAGATGTGCCCACCACGATTTACGGCGCACCGCTCACCATTGGCTTTGCCAAGCACCGACTCATGGAAGCGAAGCTTCCGGGGTCAGTCGCGTACGTCGAGGTTCAAGACGGCGAAACGCGAAAGATCGGCAGTTTTAGGGTCGAGTTCATCCCGGTGACTCACTCGGTGCCGTCCGCCCATGCGCTCGCCATCACGACGGAGGCGGGCGTCATCATCCACTCCGGCGACTTCAAGTTTGACCAGACGCCCATCGACCACCGCCGCTCGGATATCGCCCGCCTCGCCGCGTTAGGTGACGCCGGCGTTCGACTCTTGCTGGCGGATTCAACCAACGCCGAACAACCGGGCTACACCGCGTCGGAGTCGTCCGTCGGCGTGACGCTTCGTCGATTGGTATTGGAGCGTCAGGACCGACGCATCGTCATTGCCTGTTTCGCCAGCCACTTGCACCGCGTGCAGCAAATCTTGCGCATCGCTCGAGAGTCGGGTCGCAAAGTCTGCCTCCTCGGTCGATCGATGGAAGCGAATGTGAAGCTGGGTCGCAAGCTCGGCGAAATTGATGCCGAGGGCGTCACCTTCGTCTCCGCCGATTCGCTTGACGACATCGATCCCGCCTCGGTCATCGTGGTATGCACCGGGTCACAGGGCGAGCCCATGGCCGCGCTGTCGCGTCTCGCTCGCCAAGACGACCGATTCTTCTCGGTGCGAGCTTCCGACACCATCATCTTGTCGAGTCACCCCATTCCCGGAAACGAGTGGTCCGTCGGTCGCGTGATTGACGATCTTCACCGACTCGGTGCGGAAGTCATTCACTCGGACATTGAGCCGGTACACGCGTCCGGCCACGCCCGCCAAGGTGAACTCAAGACCTTGCACCAACTCATTCGCCCGGTGGACTTCATTCCCATCCACGGTGAATATCGCCAGATGATTCACCATGCGGACCTCGCCGTGGAGATGGGTCTCGCGAGCGATCACGTGTGGATCTGCGAAGACGGCGACGTCATGGAAGTCACCGCATCGAGCATCAAGCGAGCTGGCACCATTCCCGCGGAGTACCACTACATCGATGGCGGTGATGGCGACACCAGCGATCAAATCCTCGACGAGAGGCGCATGCTGGCCGAGCACGGCGTGCTCCAAGTCGCCGGAGTGGTGACGACGAAGCCTTCCCTCAAGCTCGAAGGCGTCACCGTCTCCATGCGCGGGTGGTTTGACGGTAAGTCCACGGATGACATTCGACGACACTGCGAGAACGAAGTGGAAGACGCCCTGCTGTCGGCCATGAAGAGTGGTTCGCTGAGCGAAGAAGAAGCGAACAAGATTGCCCGCAAGACCGTGGGTCGATTGATGGGTGGAAAGTATCGCCGTCAACCGGTGGTCATGACCGCCATCGCGGTTATTTAGACCTCTTTGTCGGGTTCGCCGTGATCGCGATTTTCGCGACCGCGGCGCCAAAATGCTTTCAGGGAAATCGCGTCGGTCGCGAGGCCTCGATCGAGAAGCGCGGCCTGGACCTGTCGCATCTCGCTGAATTCGCCGAAGAGATAGGCGTGACCATCGCCGAGTGGGAATTCAAACGCGGCGAGCGCGTCGAGCAGCGGTGAGTTACCCGCAATGTTGCGGTCGACGAAGATCGCGGTGTAGCCAATGCCGTCGATGCTGGCCGGAGGGACGAAGTCGTCGGGCTCACTGAGCACCAGGATGAAGATGGCTTGACCGGGAGGGTCGATGGATTCGGCGAGTCGATAGAACGCACTGAGTGACGCTTCATCGCCCACAAAGAGATGCCAGTCTGCGAGAGGGTCAAGGACAATCTTTCCTCGCGGACCAATGAGGGTCGTGGCATCGCCCACCTGAGCCTGTGCCGCCCATGCGGCGCCGGGACCGTCGTGGCCTTGGCGAATCCACAGCGTGAGTGAGTCTGCGGAGACGTCGCGAACGGAATAGCGACGTCGAACGAATCGCTCGCCGTTAGAGACGGACACCATGATGTCGTTGCCGGGAACTCCGGCGACGGCGGGGTCCTGCACGTCGAGCACCAATTCGTGAAGGTGAGGGGTGAGGGGGCGAGTGCTGCGCACCGTGGCGGTCAACGCCTGCGCGCCTAACTTCGCCGCGAAGGCGGCGTCTTCAGGAGTAGCCATTGACCCACACTAGGCAGTTGGCCCATGAGCGAATTCGTCACTGGTGAAAGGTAAATTGGACAGTCGTGGCAACTTCCTCCCGCTCTTCATCTCGCTCCAAGGCTCCGGCCAAGAAGCGGGCAGGGGCACGTTCATCTGTCTGGGCGAGACACCGCTTCGATTTCCTGCTGTTACTGAGCTTTGTCGCCGGCGCGTTGATGCTCCTCTCGGACTTTGGGGCCATGGGGGTCGTGGGGGACAAAATCAATCTGGCCGTCGGCGGGGTCGTCGGTATCGGCCGATTCGTTCTGCCCTTCTTCCTCATGGTGATTCCCGTCTTGCGCCTCATTCAAAAGGCGGCCCTCGAATTGGCCCGCTTGACGTTCGGACTACCCATGGGCTTCATTGCCTTGACGTCCTTTGCCCAATTAGCCAATTCGTCAACGACCTGGAGCGCGCCGGCCCGCAAACTGGGTGACGCCGGCGGCTACTTGGGTCTCCTGGTCGGCCAGACGCTGAAGAGCCTCACCGGCACGGCGGGCGCCCTCGTCATTTTGGGCGCGCTCACCATGGTGTCGGTCATGATCGTGACCGGTTGGGGCTTGCTCGAAATTCTGCGGGTCATCGGTGGCGTTTTCATTCTGGTGGGGCGCCTTTTTGCCCGGTGGTGGTCGTCTCGGCCCGAACGGCCCGAGCGCGTGGACGACGAGCCCGCGATCCGACCGTCTCGTCGTCGGCCGGCACCGCCGCGTGAGGAGTTCGTCTACGACGAGCCCGACGAACTTCCCGAGGTCGTGGAGCACGAGCCCATTCGATTTGATGAGCCTGACATTGATCTCGATGACGACGTCACGCCCGCACCCGCACCCGCCAAGAAGAAGGCCACGCCGACTCCCAAGCCGCCCGTGGCGGCACTGGTGTCCGAGAGTCACTGGGTGCTGCCCGACTCGAAGATTCTGCAGCGAACGAAGGAACACAAGCTCGACCGCGCGGCCGTCGACGCGGCGGGTGATGAGTTAGTCGCGGCGCTCGCGGCGCACGGCGTGGAAACCACCCTGGTGGGCTACACCGTTGGCCCCACGGTGACTCGTTTCGAACTGGAACTGGGCGCGGGCGTCAAAGTGGCGCGCGTCACGTCGCTCAACCGTGACATCGCCTACGCCATGGCCTCACCGGACGTTCGTATTTTGGCGCCCATCCCGGGGCGTTCGGCCATTGGTGTCGAAGTGCCGAACCGCCAGCGTCAGCTCGTCGCTCTGGGCGACTTGCTCGCGAGCGACGAAGCGCTCGAGGCGCAGCACCCGCTCGACGTGCCATTGGGCCGAGACATTTCGGGTCAAACCGTCGTCGTCAACTTGGCCGAAATGCCGCACGTCCTTATTTCGGGAGCCACGGGTGCCGGTAAGAGTTCGTGCATAAACGGTCTCATCACCTCGTTGGTGATGCGCGCGACCCCGGACAACTTGAAGCTCATTCTTGTTGACCCCAAGCGAGTGGAGCTCGGCCAATACAACGACCTGCCGCACCTGCTCTCGCCGGTGGTGGTCGATCCAAAGAAGGCTGCCGGAGCCTTGGCGTGGGCGGTCAAGGAGATGGAGCGCCGTTACGACATCTTGGCGCAATACGGCGTTCGTGACCTCACGAGCTACCAGCAGATGGTGGCGGCGGGCAAGATCACGGTGGAGCCCACGAGCGAAGAACGCTCAGCTGAACTGGTTGAGGACGTGACCGGTGTGGTGATTGAACGTCCGGCGCAGGCCGGACCCGAATTGCTGCCCTACATCGTCATCGTGGTGGACGAGCTCAATGACCTCATGATGGTGGCCGCACGCGACGTCGAAGAGTCCGTGGTGCGCATTGCGCAGATGGCTCGTGCCGTGGGTATCCACCTCGTCCTCGCCACGCAGCGACCCTCGGTGGATGTCATTACGGGTGTTATCAAGGCCAACATTCCTTCTCGCATGGCTTTCGCCGTGAGTTCATTGGCGGACAGTCGCGTGATCTTGGACCAAGCGGGCGCCGAACGCCTCATCGGCAAGGGTGACATGTTGTTGCTGACCGCCTCGTCAAACATTGCGCGACGTTTGCAGTCTCCGTGGGTGTCGGAAGAAGAAGTGCGCAACGTCGTCATGGCGTGGACCGCGCAAGGCGGCCGTCCGGAGCCCGTGGTGGCATCGGACATCACCGATACGAAGCCCCTCTCTCTAGGCTCATCGGGTGACGGTGGTGACGAGGATGATGATGAAGTGCTGCGACTCGCCCGCGAGCTGGTCGTGCGAACCCAGTCGGGTTCCGTTTCCATGTTGCAGCGCAAATTGCGCGTGGGCTTTGCTCGCGCGGGGCGCATCATGGACATGCTGGAAAACGAGGGCACGGTGGGACCCGGCGAAGGTTCGAAGTCTCGCAAAGTCCTCATGACGCTCGACGAGTGGGAACGCCAGCAGGCGGACGACTAGTGGCTCGCCATCGGCGAGTGCGGCGTCGACCCGCATGGACGAGGGGCTGGTTGGCTCGTGGTGCGAGCCTCCTGATTGGCGCCACCGTGGCGGCCGCCATGATTGCCGGGCTGACCCTTGCGGTGCCGACGTCGACGCCTCGGGTCACGCTCGACGCGACGTTCACGTCGCGAGCGGTGTCGTCCACTAGCAGTTCCACCCTTGGCCTCGCGTGGCCGACGCATGGTGGCGCGGCGGTCGTGGTGGAAAGTGCGCCGTGGGCGACATCGGCAACCAGTCTGGCGCTAGCTCGACAAAATGCCAGTGCCGAGAACGTGGTCCCCATCGCGAGTCTGACCAAGATGATGACGGCCCTCGTGACGCTGCAGAAACTCCCGCTGCGGCTGGGCGAACGAGGACCCTGTCTCACCATCTCGTCGCAAGATGTGGCCCACTGGCTGCACGACACGCAGACAGGCCAGTCCAACGTCAAGGTCGCGGTGGGGGAGCGACTGTGTGAAGCCGATCTGCTCACCGGATTGCTCGTTCGTTCGGCGAATAACTTTGCCGACTTGCTGGCCGTGATGGTGTCGGGCTCGACGGATGCGTTCGTCGCGGAGATGAATCGCGAAGCGGCCCTCATTGCGCCGCACACCACGTACGTCGAGCCGTCGGGTTATGACCCGGGCAACGTCTCGACACCCCTCGATCAAATTTCCGTGGCCCAGCATCTGATGGCCTTCCACTTCGCACGCGACGTGGTGGCTCTGCGCCACGTGACGATGCCGGTCGCCGGTGTGGTGGAGTCGTATACGCCCTTTGTCGGAAGCCACGGTGTGATCGGCGTGAAATCGGGTCGTACGGGTCCGGCGGGTGGCTGTGTGGTTCTCGCGATTCGCCACTGGATTCACGGCCACGAGGTGGTGGTGTACGCCGCCGTCTTCTCGCAGTTTGGTGGCGATGTGTTGGCGCACGCGGGAGAGGCGGGTCTGGCGCTCGGTAACGATGCGCTCGCCCACGTGCAGATTCATCAGCTAACGGTCGGTCAACGTGTCGGCACCGTTACCTGGGGATCGCAGCGCGTGGGTCTGGTGGTACTGCGCTCCACGTCGATTCTGACGTGGGCGGGTGACCGCGTCCACCTACATTTTCGTGTGACCGCTCGTCAGCATCAACAGTGGCGAGCGGGCACGACGATCGCACGTGTCACGATGAATCATGTGCCGTGGGGCGAACTAGGGGTATCGAGTGACGTCGGTGCGCCATCATTTTGGAAGGCCATCTGGTGAGAAGACTCCTCGAACCGCCCCGCACTGCTTTTGGCGGTGCGGGCATGCTCATGACCGGTGCCGTGCTGATTCAGTGCTCCGTCGTCATTGTGAAGCCCGCGATGGCAGTCACGGGCGCCGCCTCCGCGAGTGGCTGGCGTTTCCTGCTCGGAGCGGTGGTGCTACTCGCCTTGGTGCGCCCTCCCGTGAGGTCATGGACTCGCCGTCAGTGGATGGGCGCCATCAATCTCGGTATCGCCTCGGCGGTCATGAACCAAAGCTTCTATCAAGCAGTGAATCGAATCCACTTGGGGACGGCGGTGGCCATCGAGTACATGGGACCCTTCGCCGTTGCCGCGTTGGGGAAGCGCTCATGGCGTCACGCGGCAATGGTGCTGCTGGCTCTCGTGGGCGTGTTGCTGCTCGCTCGTCCGGGCGGTGGGCTTAACGCGTGGGGAATTTTCTTCGCGGCAGGCTCGGGTGTGGGCTGGGCGTGGTACGCCTTTGCTTCCCACCAGGTGGGCAAGGATGCGCAGGGCTTCCAAGGTCTCGCCGTCTCAATGTCGATTGGTGCCGTGGTGACTTTGCCCATGGCAATGTCGCACGTCTCGGACGTCGCCAGCTCCGGCTCAGTGTTCCTTCGACTTCTGCTGGTCGCGGTGATGTCAACCGTGCTGGGCTTCGGATCGGAAATGCAGGCCCTTCGGCGACTGTCTCCCGTCACTGTGTCGGTGCTGTTGGCTCTTGATCCCGCCGTCGCCTTTCTCGTGGGCTTGCTCTTTCTCCACGAGGGTGTCGTGCTCTTTGACATATTGGGCATGATTGCCGTGGTCACGGCGGGAATCGTGGTCACCATGGACGCCGAAAAGCTTCCGCCAGAGCCCTTACTAGGCTAAGACCGTGTCTGACCAGCCTCGCTCCTTCATCATCAAGACCTTCGGGTGCCAGATGAACGAACACGACTCTGAGCGCCTAGCGGGGCTGCTGCAAGCTGACGGCCTCGTACCCGCCGCGTCGGAAGATGAAGCGGATGTTGTCGTTCTGAACACCTGCACGATTCGCGAGAATGCGGATAACCGCCTCTATGGCACCTTGGGCCATCTGAAGGCCACCAAGGACCGACGACCCGGTATGCAAATCGCCGTCGGCGGCTGCATGGCGCAAAAAGATGGTGCGGGCGTGTTGGAGCGCGCCGGCTGGGTGGACGTCGTCTTTGGCACCCACAATCTCGCCTCGGCTCCCGAACTTCTTCGTCGGGCAGCCTCAGAAGGTCCCATTGTGGACGTCTGGGACGCGCCGGATCCCGAGCGCGCCACCGACATGGCTCCCGCCCTGTCGGCAATCCGCGACGTGCCCTGGGCGGCGTGGATGACGATCCAGACTGGGTGCGACAACAGCTGCGCGTACTGCATTGTCCCGTCGGTGCGCGGCGGGGAGATTTCCCGCCCTCTCGCGGATTTGCTGCAAGAAGGTCGCGGCCTCGCCGCGATGGGCGTGACCGAGATCACGGTGCTCGGCCAGAATGTGAACTCATATGGTCGCGACATCACCAAGCGCTCACCCCTCTTCGCCGACCTCTTGCGCGGCCTCGGTGAGATCGAGGGCATTGAGCGAATTCGCTTCACGTCGCCGCACCCCAAGGACTTCCGCGAAGATGTCATTGCGGCGATGGCGGAAACTCCCGCGGTGACTCCGCAGCTGCACCTGCCGCTGCAGTCGGGATCCAATGGCGTGCTGACCGCCATGCGTCGTGGTTACACGGCCGAGCGCTACATGGACCGTTTGCGAGCGGCTCGCGCGGCAATTGACGACTTAGCCGTGACGACGGACCTCATTGTCGGATTCCCGGGCGAAACCGACGCCCAATTCGAAGAGACGCTGGCCGTGGCGGCCGAGGCGCAGTTCGATTCGGCCTACGTCTTTATCTTCTCGCCACGACCTGGCACCCGCGCCGCGGATATGACGGAGGGCATCGTCGACCCCGAGACCATCGCGGACCGATTTGCCCGTTTGGATGCCGTGGTGGAGCGCTCTGCGGTTCGCAAGCACGAAGCACGCGTGGGCCGACGTGAAGAAGTCCTCATTGAGGGTCCGTCACGTCGTGACCCGACGCGCGCCAGTGGCCGCACGCGTCAGGGCAAGCTGGTCCACGTGGACGCCGACGTTTTGCCGCGGGCCGGATCGCTGGTTACCGCGACCATCACGCACGGCGCGCCTCACCACCTCATCGGTCGATACGAAGAGACCCTGCGCGGCCCGAGGCACAAGATTCGCCTCGCGGTGACTAGCTAATTATGCGCATTGCCGTCGTGGGCTCTACCGCGTCGGGAAAATCAGCCGTAGCGCATGAGGTCGCTCGCGAACGCGGTGACTGCGAAATTATTTGCGTTGACGCCATGACGGTCTACCGAGGCATGGACATCGGCACGGCGAAGCCGACACCCGCCGAACGAGACGAAGTGGCCTATCACCTGCTGGATGTGGTCGATCCGTCTGAGGAATTTTCCGTTGCCGAATTCCAACGAGCGGCGCGAGTGGCGCGAGACGAGATAGAGGCCCGAGGACATCACGTCCTCTACGTCGGCGGTACTGGGCTGTACGGCCGCGCCGTCATTGACGATCTCGACATTCCCGGGATCTATCCGGAGATTCGTCAGCAGCTGGAGGAGCGTGCGATCACCGATTTGCCCGCCATGGTGGCGGAGCTCACTCAGCGCGATCCCCTCGCGGCGTCACGTATCGAACCCGACAACGCTCGACGCATCGTTCGCGCCCTTGAGGTGATTGAGGGTACGGGACGGACCTTCTCCTCCTTTGGCGATGGCCTCACCACCTATGGCGAGAGCATCGTCACGCAGGTCGGCTTGCAGCGTCCGCTGGAAGAAATGGACCTTCGCGTCGAGGCCCGTTTTCGCGAATGGATGGCAGCGGGTTTTGCGGACGAAGTTCGTGAACTCCTCCACCGACCGGGAGGCCTCTCGAAGACCGCCACTCAAGCGGTGGGGTATCGCGAGTTGGCGGCCTATTGGCGTGGCGACAGCGAGTTGGAGTCGGCGGTGGTGGCCTCAATTGACGCCACTCGTCGGCTCGTGCGTCGCCAGCGGCGCTGGTTTCGCCGCGATCCCCGGATTACTTGGTTCGAGACTCCCGAGGCGGCCCGCGAAAACTTGCATGCGTCGCTCGAAAATTTGGGAGACTGACATCATGCAGCGCACCGTGCAGAAATGGCAAGGAGCCGGCAACGACTTCTTCGTCGACGTGCACGGTGACGATGGTTGGCGCTGGAGCGCCGAATCCTCGCGCGCTATTTGTGATCGCCACCGTGGCTTTGGGGCCGACGGCTTGCTGGAGGCTCGTCTGGCCGGGTCTGACGTGTTCATGCGCCTGTGGAACGCGGATGGTTCGGTGGCCGAAATGAGTGGCAATGGCCTTCGCTGCCTGACCGCCGCCGTCCTTCACTCTCGTGGCGAGGCGCACGGTTCTCTTGGCGTGGTGACGGAGGCGGGACATCGCGTATGCGAGGTCACTCTTGAGGGCACCTCGGGCCGCGGTGGATCTTCGATGGGTGCCGTCACTCTCGGCGGCACTCTGGACGACGTTGCCCGCATTGTCAATGTGGGTAATCCCCATCTCGTGGTGCGCGACGACGCGTCGTGGAGCAACGCCCAGCGCGAAGAGCTCGCCGCAACCTTGGCGGACAAGTGTGGCGGCGCCAATGTGGAGTTTGCCACCGTCCTTAGTCGCTCGCACGTGCGCATCAGCGTTATCGAGCGGGGAGTGGGCTGGACGATGGCCTGCGGAACGGGCTCCGTCGCGACCGCCGCCGCGCTTCGCGACGCGGGGGCGATTGACATTCCCGTCACGATCTCAAATCCCGGTGGCGATCTGGTGGTGGACCTTCGTGGCGACGACGCGCATCTCACCGGTCCGGTGGCCTATGTGGGTGACGTGAACTGGATGGTCGAGTGACCCAGCACCCCACGACACTGATTGACCGGTCGTTTCGGGAGAAAATCGTGTTGGTCGGCATGGTGTTCCCCGACAGCTCGCCGGAGCAACTTGACCGTGATCTGGAAGAGCTGGCCCTGCTCGTCGACACCGCGGGGGCTGACGTGATGGCCACCGTGATTCAACGTCGTGACCGACCCGACCCCGCCACCTTCTTGGGGTCGGGCAAGGTCGAAGAGCTGCACCAAATTTGCTTGGCCGTGGACGCTGACACCGTGGTGTTTGACCACAATTTGTCGCCCGCGCAGCAGCGGAACCTGGAGAAGGCCCTCGGGCGAACCGCCATCGATCGCACCGCGGTGATCTTGGATATCTTCGCCCAAAACGCTCGTTCTCCCGAAGGTAAGGCCCAAGTCGAATTGGCCTTGCTGCGTTATCGCCTGCCACGCCTGCGTCGTAGTGGGGCGTCATTGGCTCAGCAGTCAGGTGTCATCGGTACTCGAGGACCAGGCGAAACCCAGCTCGAGGTTGACCGTCGTCGCTTGGTAAATCGCATGTTGAAGTTGGAGCGAAATCTCGAAGAGATTGAACGCACGCGTGATATTCAGCGCGCGAGCCGTCAGCGTGGTCGGCACCGAGAAGTGACTCTGGTGGGCTACACCAACGCGGGAAAGAGCTCGCTACTCAACCGGTTGACGCACGCCGATGTGCCCGCCGAAGACCGCCTGTTCGTCACCCTCGATCCCCGCACCCGCCAATACGCCATGCCGGGTGGCGAGACCGTTCTTTTTACCGACACGGTGGGATTCATTAGTAAGTTGCCCCACGAGTTGGTGCGTGCCTTTAAGAGCACGCTGGACTCCGTGCGATTCGCCGATTTGCTCGTCCACGTCGTCGACGCGAGTAGCGAACTGGCCGAGGCGCATATCGAGGCGGTGCAAACCGTTCTTGATGACATCGGTGCGGGCGAGGTCCCTCAGCTGCTGGTCTTTAACAAGGCGGACAAGAATCCCGAGGCCGCCCGTGCGTTGGCCGAACGCTTTGAGGGGTCGTTATTCATCTCCGCCGCCACCGGTCTTGGTTGCGAGCAGTTGATTTCGACGGTGGGCGATCGCCTCCGCGAGCGTGACCGCGCGGTCACTTTGCGGATTCCCGCCGCGCGTGGTGACCTTTTGGCGCAGGTTCACCGAGAAGGTGACGTGCTGGGCAAAGAGGTCGACGGCACCGACGTGGTGGTGCGGGTCGTACTTGACGAGGCCGCACAGGCGTTGTTTGACCAGTGGAGGAACCCCTCATGAGTTTCGTGATCCCCGCATACCCCTTTGATCGCCTCGAGCCAATTCTGGCCACGGCTGATCGTCACGATGGCGGGCGCATTGATTGCTCGATTGGCACACCCTGCGACGCCCCTCCGTCCCTGGTGCTCGACGCCCTGGCGGCGGCCACGTCGCATCGGGGCTATCCGAAGTCGGTAGGTTCTGCGACCTATCGAGCCGCCGTCGCGGCGTACCTCGCACGGCGATACGCGGTGCAGGTGCCCGAGTCGGCCATTGCGGCCTGTGTGGGCACGAAGGAGTTCGTGGCGTCATTGCCGAGTTACCTGCGACTTCGTGACGAGAGTCGCGACACGGTGCTCTATCCGGCCACGTCGTATCCCACCTACGAGATGGGAGCCCGCGTGGCGTCGCTTCGAGCCGTCGCCGTACCCGTCGTTGACGGAGCGCTCGATCTCGACGCCATTTCCGCCGACGATGCCGCTCGCGCCCTGTGCCTGTGGGTCAATTCGCCGTCTAATCCCACGGGGCGCGTGGACGATCTGTCGCGCGTGGCGACATGGGGTCGACACCATGGTGTGCTCGTGGCGTCCGATGAGTGTTACAGCGAATTCACGTGGATCGGCTCGCCGCGCAGCATTTTGCAAGAGGGAAGCGAGGGGGTCCTCGCCGTTCATTCGATCTCGAAGCGTTCGAACTTGGCCGGCGTTCGCGCGGGCTTTTACGCCGGTGACGCGGAGGTGGTGTCCTTCTTGGCCCTGGCGCGTCAACACGCGGGTCTGATGGTGGCCGGTCCGGTGCAAGAAGCCGTCGCGGTGGCGTACGGCGATGACGCGCACGTCGATGCCCAGCGAGCGCGCTATCACGAGCGCCTCGACCTCATGAGCGCGGCACTGAGAGACGTGGGATTTTCCGTTGACCCCTGCGAGGGCGCCTTTTATCTCTGGGTGACCGAGGGGCGCGACGGTTTCGACACGGCGCAGAGATTGGCGGAGGCGTCGGGTCTCGTCGTCAGTCCCGGCGAGTTCTATGGGGAGCGCAGCGACGCCTACGTACGCGTCGCGATGGTGCAGCCCACGGCACGCCTCGAGATTGTGGCTCAGCGCCTACGTGAGTCCTCGCTGAATCGATAAGCGCCGGTAGGCTGACGGCATGTTTGATGCCCTCGCTGAGCGAATCGGCCAGCATTTCGCGGCCATTTCCGACGTCACTCCCGACTCACGTGACGTTCGCCGCGACGTGGAACAAGTCATTGCGGCTCTCGATGATGGTCGCTTGCGCGTGGCCGAGTGGGAGACCGGCGGTGACGTGGTCGTTCACGAATGGGTGAAGCAGGCAATCTTGCTCCTCTTTCGTGTTCGCGGCATGGACACAATGGAAGTGGGTCCTTTTGAGTTCGCCGACAAGCTCGACCTGAAGCACGAGTACGCCCTCGCGGGCGTTCGCGTCGTGCCGGGCGGCATTGCTCGTCGTGGCAGCTACCTGGCACCCGGGGTCATCATGATGCCGAGTTTCGTGAATATCGGTGCGTGGGTGGGACCGGGCACCATGGTGGACACCTGGGCCACGGTGGGTTCGTGCGCACAAATTGGATCGAACGTTCACTTGGCCGGCGGTGTCGGCATCGGGGGAGTGCTCGAACCACCCAACGCCAAGCCCGTCATCATCGAAGATGATGCCTTTATTGGAAGTCGCTGCATGATCACCGAGGGTGCTCGGGTGGGCCGTGGTGCCGTCGTCGGTTCCGGAGTGATCTTGAACCCGTCGATCCCCGTTATTGACGCGGAGACCGGTGAGGAAGTATCTCGCGGATATATTCCGCCGTACTGCGTGGCGGTCGGCGCGTCGCGTCGTCGCGAATACCCCGGTGGTGAGTACTTCTTGCCCTGCGTCCTCATTGTGTCTCGCCTCAGCGACGGCCAGCGGCATGACAAGGCGCAGTTGAACGCGGTGCTGCGCGACAACGGTGTGGCGACGTGACCGCATGGCAGTGGGTGGAGCAACTCGTCGGCATCTCGTCGGTGAGCCGCCACGAATCGGCAATCGCCGATTTCGTGCAGCAGCAACTCTCTCGTGCTGACCTTCTGGAGGTCACCCGGGTAGGTGACAATGTGATTGCGCGGACGACGACGGGCTCCGCGCGTCGGTTGGCGGTAGTGGGCCACCTCGATACGGTTCCCGGCGCGCAGGCCATGGTCGCCACCGACGATCGGGTGACGGGTCTCGGGGCGACGGACATGAAGGGCTCACTCGCGGTCATGCTCGATTCGGCACTAGATGACGCCCCTCGTGGCTGTGATGTCACCTACGTCTTTTACGCGCGTGAAGAAATCGGGCGCAGCGAGTCCGGCCTCCTCGAGATTGAGGCGGCGAACGCCTCGCTCCTTCGCGCGGACGCCGCCATCGTGGCGGAACCCACCAGCGTTCGCGCGGAACTTGGTTGTCAGGGAAATCTCCGGGTGACGGTGACGCTGCACGGGGTGCGCGCCCACGCCGCTCGACCCTTCGAGGGTGTGAATGCCGCTCACCGCGGTGCCGAACTGATCTCTCGCGTCGCGGCCTACGAACCGCGACGGGTGGACATCGATGGCGTGACGTTCACCGAGCAGCTGCAGGTGGTGCGGGTAAATAGCGGAGTCGCCAACAACGTCATTCCCGATGCCTGCGAGATCGTGATCAATCATCGTTTCGCCCCCGATCGTCAGGGCGACGAGGCCGTGGCGTGGCTATCGGGATATTTGGCTGAGGCCATGACGGACGCTGATGGATGGGTCGTTGACGACTGTGCTCCCGCCGCAGCTCCGAACCGCGACAATGCTTTTATTTCGCACATTGTCGACCTCACGGGGGTCGCTCCGGCCGCCAAGGTGGGGTGGACCGATGTGGCCACGTTTACGCAGTGGGGGATTCCGGCCGTGAATGTGGGCGCCGGAGATCCGCTCTTGGCGCACCAGACCGGTGAATACGTGACCCGCGAGGACGTGGACCGCTTCGCGGAGATTTTGCGACAGGTGCTGGCTTAGTAGCGGCGCATTACCCCCACCACGCGCCCGAAGATGGAGACGTCGTTGGTGGGAAAGTCCATGGGGGCCATCGACGAGTTCGCCGGTCGCAAGATGGTGCGGGCGCCCTGGGGGAAGTAGTACTTCACTGTCGCTTCGTCATCGTTAATGCCCGCCACCACAATTTCGCCGGTTCGTGCGGTGTTCTGGCGGTTCACGACCACCATGTCGCCATCGAGAATGCCGGCTTCGATCATTGAGTCACCGCGAACCGTCAAGACGAAGTTGTCATCCTTGCCGAGCAACATGTCGGGCAAGATGATTTCTTCGCGGTCCAGTTCCTCGGCCAACACGCCAGTTCCCGCGGCAACCTGGCCGAGGAGGGGAACCGCACGGGTGCCGTGCTGGGGATCCACCTTGTTGATGTCACCGATGACCGTGATGGTGCGGGGGCGCTGCGGGTCAAAGCTGAGGTAGCCCGCTTCAATCAATACCTCGAGGTGACGCTTGACCGTGGCGGGGGAGTTCAGGCCGACGGCCTGACCAATTTCGCGAATGGTGGGCGGGTAGGTGCGCAGGCGAGTCTCAGAGGTGATGAAGTCCAAGATCTCTTGGCGCTTCGGGGTGAGGGCGTCAGCCATGGTGTCTCCTATACGAACGTCTGTTCGAGATAGTAGCAAAGGATGACTCAAAATACGAACAGTCGTTCGTGAATTTTCCGCGACCGTTGCGAGGCCAATCGAAGGGAGCCTCGGTGGAAATTCCCCAGTGCTGGCAAGACGTGGCGTTACTTGAGCGAGCGGGTGTCACCCGCGTCATTTTGTATGGGCCTCCGGGCATGGGTAAAACCTTCGCCGCGATGGGCTCATTACCCGCGGAGCGACTGATCTGCACCGAAGACTCCACCACGGCAGACGTGACCGGAATGTGGCAACCCGCCGCGGAGGGCAGTTGGACGTGGTGCGACGGACCGGCGATTCGTGCGTGGCGTCGAGGGATACGGCTGGTGGTGGATGAAGTTGATCGGGCCTCGGGTGACGTGCTCAGTTTGCTGTTGGCGATGACCGATTCGGATGAGTCAGCGCGGTGGATTCACC
>CAISIU010000155.1 GCA_903885505.1 uncultured Actinomycetes bacterium
CGGCGGTGCGGGGAATGGTGAATCCGGCTTGGCGCCACGCCCATTGCGTGAGGCCCGAACAGTCAAATCCCCGGTGAGCGGTCTCGCCACCCCATACGTAGGGAACACCAATTTGAGATTTGGCCGCGCGCACGGCGGCGAGTCCCTGAGTGGTTCCCGACGCGGAGCCGCTCACGCCCGATGTTGACATGGCCGCGTTGACCGCGGCGGTAACTTTATTGGCCGCCGACGTACCACCGACGGCCGCCGCCGCGGCGACGGCATTGGCGACGCATGAGGCGTTGTGCCGACGTGCGCAGCTGACGGCCACGGTGATTTCGTACGAAATCATCTCGCCGCGCAGGCGCTTGGTCACGGAGGTCAAGGTCGCGCGAGTGGCGCGCTCGTTGACCGCGTTGGCGGCCAGCAGGCTACGAATCTTCGCGTCTTGAATCGCGGCCAGCGTGCGGGCGTTTGCGATTTGCGATTTGGTCTGCGCGACTTGGGCGTGCTCGCGCTTCAAGGTGTTCTCGAGGCGATGCAGGTTGCCGAGGACTTCGTTCTCGTACACCTGACGCGCATCGGAACTGTTGACGTTTTGGTGAAACAGGGCAATCCAATTGGCGTCCGCGGAGTCGAAAACGTAGGCCTTGACGGCCGCCGTCACGAGGGCCGACGAGGTGCTCGTGATGCCCTTGTCCAAACTGGTCAGCTGAGATTGCAGGCGACGCAATTGACCGTCCAGCGACGCGAGGGTGGAGGTGGCGGCGTCGTACTGCTGGGCGAGCGCTTCGCCCCGTCGGTCCTGGGCCGCGAGTTGGGCCGTGAGGCGCTGAATCAGGGCTCGATCTTGCGCAATGGTGGCGCTCGCCGTGTCAACAGCAGGTAGGAGGGAGAGAAGGAGGGGGAGAGTAAGCAGCGCGCCAACGCGACGAGTTAACTTCCGCATGCTCGCCATAATCAAAGCCTAATGAGTATCCCGTGAAAATCTCGGTCACAAATTCCGCTACCGTGGACGCGCGAGGGGGGCGTAGCCCAACGGCAGAGGCAGGGCGCTTAAACCGCCTCCAGTGTGGGTTCGAGTCCCACCGCCCCTACAAAGTCATGGCGTCGGACCTATTGGCCGGTACCGAGTAGCCTTATCCGCCGTGGCACAGAGTTCAACAGGCAAATGGGTAAGTCGCGTGGGTGCGGCCGGTGGCGGTAAGACCTACCGCAAGGCACGTCCGCTTAACTACTACGCGGTGATCGCGCTGATTGTGCTGCTCGGCAGCACGTCGATCTTCTACTCGCGCTACGAGCGCCACCACCCCATCCTTCCGGACCAGCCGGCGATTGGTGCCACCTGGTACGCCGGCTTCGCGAGTGAAGTGTGTGGCACGGGCGGCCCGAGCATCACTAACGCTGTCTTGTCACCGACCTCCGCCTTCTCGTCACCGGCCACCAACGTGATTGCCATTTCGCCGAAGACGGCCGCGCAAGCGGGTAAGAACGCGACGGTCGGCGCCTTCCTGGGCTCGGCCATCAGTGTGTCCTTCAGCAAGAACTCCTTCACCTTGCCGGGTGCGAGCATCACCAAGCCCGCCACCTACAAGGACGGCGACACGTGCCCCGCCGGCACGCCCGATGCGGGCAAGAAGGGCTACGTGTCCTTCGTGTACTGGCCGTCACTGGGTGTCTCCAAGTCCACGGCAGTGAGCGACCCCAGCTCACTCAAGTTCACCAATTTGATGCGTTTCGCCTTCATCTTCGGACCGAAGAACGCGACGCCGTTGGCCTTCCCGTCCGCGACCAGTAGCAAGCTCTTCTCGCTCTACCAGGCGCTCCAGGCGTCCGGTGGCACCACGACCTCGTCGCCGATCGTCACCAGCACGACCTCCACCACCATCGTGACCACCACGACCGTGGCTCCGTCGACGACGACCACCGTTCACTCAACGACGACGACCACCGCCGGTTGACATGAAGGCCGTCCTCTTGGTCGGAGGCGAGGGAACTCGACTTCGGCCGCTGACGTATTTCGCGCCTAAGCAAATGCTGCCCATAGTGGGCGTCACCATGCTCGAGCGCGTCATGACGGCGCTCGCCGCCCACGGTGTGACGGAAGCCGTTTTGTCGCTCGGATACTTGCCACAAGCGTTCACGCAGGCTTTCCCGCACGGTGAGGTCGCGGGTGTGTCGGTGACCTATGCCGTCGAGCCCAGTCCGCTCGATACCGCGGGCGCCATTGGCTTTGCGGCTCGTCACGCGGGCATCGACGACACTTTCTTGGTCGTCAATGGTGACGTCTTGACCGATCTCAACGTGACGGCGTTGGTCGACTTTCACCGCTCACGCGGTGCGGAAGCCACGATTGCCCTTCACCCCGTCGAGGACCCCTCGCGTTTCGGAGTGGTGCCCACGCATCCCGATGGGCGCGTCATCGCCTTCATCGAAAAGCCTCCACGCGAAGAGGCCCCCACGAACTTGATCAACGCGGGAACTTACGTCTGTGAGCCCGACATCTTGGACCGCATCCCCGAAGGCCAGAAGATTTCTGTCGAGCGAGTGATCTTTCCGCAGTTGGTGGCGGACAGCAAGCTGTACGCCCTGGCCGATGACACCTACTGGCTCGACACCGGCACGCCGGCGGCGTACCTTCAGGCGAATCGCGACGTCCTCGAGGGGCGTCGCCGCCAGGGTGCACCGTCGCCCTTGTCGGGGTCATCGTGGATTGCCACGGACGCCCAGGTGGACGCCACCGCCGTGATTTCGGGCTCCGCCATTGATCGAGGATCAGTCGTGGCCGCCGGTGCACAGGTCATCAACTCGGTGATCTTCCCGGGAGTCACCATCGGACCAGGCGCGCGCATCGTGGATTGCATCATTGGGCCCGACGTGGTCGTGGGGGAGCAGAGCTACCTCGGACCCACCTGCGTTATCGGTCGAGGCGAGAAGATCAGCCCTCGTTCCTCGTACGAGGGTGACGTGCGAATTGGTGTCGCGCCGTGAGGATCTTGGTCACGGGTGCCGCCGGATTCATCGGATCGACCACCTCGGAGATGTTGCTGGACGACGGCTATGAGGTGGTCGCCTTAGACAACCTCAGCCGTGGCCGCCGCGAGAACGTTCCCGCCCGCGCGACGTTTGTCGAGGGCGACTGTGGCGACATGGATCTCATCGCCAGTCTGGGCGCCTTTGATGCCTGCGTGCACTTCGCCGCACGTATTGAACCGGCTGACTCAATGGTCACGCCGGAAGTCTTCTTCGACAACAACGTGGGCGCCACGTTTCGCCTCCTTCGTGCACTGGTCGAAAACGGCACCCGCAAGTTCGTATTCTCCTCGTCGTGCGCGGTCTACGGCGACCGCGTGACGATTCCCATCGGGGAGGATCACCCCACCGCCCCGCACAGCCCTTACGGCTTATCCAAGCTGATGGTCGAGCAGGGTTTGGCGTGGTTCGTGAGCCAGGGTCGCATTCGTGCCGCCTCCTTGCGCTATTTCAACGCGGCGGGTGGCACCCTCGCGCATCCCGAACGTCACCACCCGGAAAATCACCTCATCCCGCTGACGCTGGCCGCCGCCGCCGGTGACCGCCCGCAAATCTCCATCTTTGGTGACGACTATCCCACCGTGGACGGCACCTGCGTTCGTGACTACATCCACGTCAGTGACCTAGCACGCGCCCACGTCCTTGCTATTGGCGCTCTGGACGAACACCCGTCGCTCACCTTGAATCTGGGCACGGGTCACGGCTACTCCAATCGTCAAATCGTCGATACGGTGCGAGACGTGACGGGCCTCGACTTCAACGTCGTCATCACCGCTCGTCGACCGGGAGACCCGGCGGCGGCGGTCGCGGCAAATCAGCGCGCGAAGGACATCTTGGGCTGGACCTTAGATCGCTCCGACCTCGTGAC
>CAISIU010000156.1 GCA_903885505.1 uncultured Actinomycetes bacterium
AAGCGCGTAGTTGTTCGGCCATGGTGAGATCGCCAATCATGGAGTCGCGAGCGACATCAATGAGTTCTTCGACGAAGGTCTCGTGAGCACCGAGGCGCGGGTCTTCGTCGGTGAGGGCCACGAACAAGATGATGAAGCGCGCGTCTCGGCCGTCGCTCTTGCGACGCAGCACGCGGCCCATGCGCTGGACCATTTGGCGACGCTGCTTGGACGAGGCGACAATGATGGCGAGATCGGCATCGGGAACGTCCACACCTTCCTCGAGCGTCTGCACCGAGACCAAGACGGTGAGCTCGCCATTGGCGAATTGGCCCAAGATGTCCTCGCGCTGGTTCATCTCAATTTCGCTGTGGTGGGGTGCCGCCGCAATGCCCTGTTCGATGAGCTCGGCGGCAATGGCGTTCGCGGACTTGATGGATTGGGTGAAGATCAAGGTGCGATCGGCGTCACTAATGGCACCCTTCAGAGCTGCGATGCCGTTGGCCTTGGCGGGAGTCTCCGCCAACAGGGCCTTCTTGTCGCCCCAGGCCTTGAGCCACTTCTGCGCCACCATGCCTTCGGCGCGCTTCCCGCCAGAGGCCAGCCGCACCACGTCATCGAGGAAGGCCGAGAAAGGTTGCGAACGAACACCGATGTCGTAGATGAGTTTCTTGCGCAGCTTGTTCAAGTTGCGCTGCAACAAGATGTATTGACCCTGTTCCTCTTCGGTGAAGTTGACGCCGACGAAGGCGGTGCGAACGTTAGAGATCACGCCGTCGGCAATCGCTCGCTCGTAGGTGAGGGTGTACACGACCTTGGTGAAGTAGGGAAGAAGAATCGTCTTGTGTGCGTCGTCCATGCGCTCGTGGGTGGCGGAGAGTCCGAGGCGGTGATCGAACTGGGGGCCGAGGGAGATGGCGGACTTTTCCGCCCCGGCGCGGTGACACTCGTCGACGACGAGCAATCCGTGCGCCCCCGCGAGAGGGAAGCGACGATTGCGGGTGGTGGCTAGTACTCCGATGATGACGGCGTGGCGAGCGAAGGTGTCGTCGTGGCCGTCACCGGCGAGGCCAATGCGCGCCTTCGGGAAGGTGGCGTTCAAAATCTCTTCCCACTGGTAGAGCAGAACGACGGTGGGAACGAGCACCATAGCCTTGCCCTCGGCCGCCAATTGGTCCGCGATGGCCGCGACCGCGAGGCGGGTCTTACCCGCACCGGTGACGGCATCGACAATGCCCTTAGAACCATTGCGGCGCCAGGCCGCGAGAGCTTCAATTTGCCAGTCGTATAGGCCGAGGGGGTTGTCCTCGCTCACTTTCGGATTGGCCACGGCGGGACGCGGTCCGGTGGCTGATTTCGTGAACTTGGCGATGGCCTCGTCGTCGAATTCCTGATTGTCAAAGATGCCCGTGAATTCATCGATGATCTCGGGAGCCTCGCTGTCGTCGTTGCTTGACTTCTTCGAGCTCACCGGCTTCTCGTACGGAGTGAGGTCGGCCACTGAGCCGACGACGAACCACAAGGG
>CAISIU010000157.1 GCA_903885505.1 uncultured Actinomycetes bacterium
ACCCTCCCGTTGCCCTCCAATGGTTCGGTGACGGTGACGTTGACCGAAATCTTGCCGCCGCCGGCCACTATCTACGAACCCTTACAACGGCCAATATTTCCAGCTGGCGTCGATAAGGCGAACCCCTATGAAGTCTTCTACGCCATCTCCTGTAGTTCTCCCGGTAACTGCACGGCGGCTGGCCAATTTAGGACTCCAGATGATGAGGTTCTTCCGATGACCCAGACTTCGACCAACGGAGTCTGGGCCCCCGTGGTGCCGGCCGACGTGTCGGGAATAGCCGGCAGTGGTTCCAACGGCAACTTCTCCTCGATCTCGTGCACCGCACCGGGCTACTGCACGGCTGCGGGCTACTACAACCAGCGAGCTATCACGCAAACTTCCACCAATGGCGTGTGGGCTCCCGCCGTTGAGGCTGTCTTCAGCTCGGATACCGTCCGGGGCACTGACGGCCCGAACGACCGCTTTAACTCAATTTCATGTTATTTCCGCGGATACTGCACGGCGGTCGGGGAGTACACCAGTGGTGACTACCGCTCGCCAATGACCGCGACCTCGTCGAATGGCGTCTGGGGTCCGGTGACCGTGGTGGAGCTACCTAGTTACCTCGATCACCAGGCGGACACTTCTTACTCGCAGGTTTCATGCCCCGGGCCTGGTTTCTGCACGGCGACTGGCTACTCCTTCTCGGGTACCGAGGGCTATACCAACACCTTCACCTCTACCTCCAGGATGGGGGTGTGGGGGGAGTTGGTGATCTTGACGAACGTCAAGATCGTGGCGCTCTCGTGCACCGCGCCCGGGTACTGCACCGGGGCCGGTTCCTACCGCGACGGCAGCAATGACCCAGGCGCCATGACCATCACTATGGTCGATGGCAATTGGTACACGCGGGGGACCGAGCCGGTCTACATCGACCCGGTCAAGGAGTCCGAGTACCCCAATTCCGAGCTCACGTCAATTTCCTGCACCCAGCCCGGGTACTGCACGGCAGTGGGAAGCTACAGCGATACGAACGGCTACGACCAACCGCTGCTCACCACCTCGACCCAGGGCCTCTGGTCGTCGGTGGCCGTCGTGAATGCTCAAGACTCCCTCAGCCGTGCGATGACGTGGCCAGAATTCGGTGCGATCTCCTGTTCCAGTCCCGGGAACTGTACGGCCGCCGGACCTGCACAAGCGGACGCACAGAATCTGCCCGTAACCCTTCGTCAGACCGATGGAGTGTGGGCGCCCTTCGTGGTGGCCAACTTTGGTTCCAGCAGCACGCAGTCGTTGTACGCCGCCTTCAGGTCCATCTCGTGCAGTGGGTCCAATAGCTGCACGGCGGCAGGGGGCTACGTGACCCCTGAGTACAACGTGTCCACTATGACGATGAACATTCATCCGTCCTACCCCAGTGCTCCGGTGAATGTCACGGCCCAAGGCGCTCCCGGTCACGCCATCGTGAGCTGGCAGCCACCAACGAACACGTACGGAGTTCCAGTTACGGAGTATCGAGTCACGGTCGTGCGCGCTAACTCGGCCACGGTGGTCTCCAGGCTACGCGTGTCGGCCACTACGACCCAAAAAATCGTCGCGCTGCCCGTTGGCTCCTACTCCGTCTCCGTGGCGGCCGTGACGTCAAACGGCGTTGGCGTCAGTGCCACGACGTCGAGGATCTCGGTGACGTCAACCAAGGGCGTACGGGTGCCCCCCGCCCCGCGCATCGTGCCGGCCAAGGTCGCCGACCGTCAGGTGACGGTCTCGTGGCTCCCGCCAGTGCTGAGTGACGGTGGTTCACCGATTTACCAGTACGTCGTTTCGGACGGACAGGGACACGGCTGTGTCGTCGGCACTGACGCCCGGGTTGCCGTGAACAAGTTCAGCTGCACTGTGACCAGTCTGATCAATGGCCGTTTCTACAGCTTCTCGGTCCGGGCCATCAACATCATGGGCTTCTCGGTCGCCTCAGCGGTGCTGGTAGCGGGCCCGGCGTCGGTCCCCACGACGGCCCGACGCTGAGCGTCAGCTCGGTGACGGCTATTCGCATCACCCTGGATGTCAACGCCCCGGCAGACATGGGTGGGCGGTCGTTGCTGGACTACCAGGTGAGCTTTAACAATGGCCGTACCTGGAGTTCGCTCGCCACCTTCACCTCCGGCAACCAGCTCTACGTTGGCGCGCTGAAGCCAAACACCACTTACCACCTGCTCATCAGTGCGAGGAATGCAATCGGTGTCGGCCCTGCGGCGTCCTTGACGCTGAAGACCGCGAAGAAGTAGCCCGGACCTCCCAGGGGACAACGCCAGGACGGGGAACCATCATGGATTGTTGCGGCTCGTACGCTGCAATCCATGATGGCTTCTGGGGTAGTAGCCCACCGGCTCAGGATGTCGTGAGTCAGACCTCAGTGAGGCGCTCACGCACGCCTTCGGCAGCCGTCGACCGACTGCGGTGGTGTACGTCGGGGTAATTCCGACCACCGTGACGGGCAAAGTTCTGCGGCGCGAGCCCACCCCACCAGTGGAACAAGATGGTTCGCACTCGACGGTGACTCAAATGGCTGCGACGTGGGGAGGTCGATGGCTTGAAAGGAGTCTCGCTAGTATCCGCGACGTGCACGACTCCCGGGCCTCGCGACGCTGGTGGCCTTGGGCCGCCGTCACTGTCGTGGCGCTCGTGGGTGCGGTCGCCCTCAACGTGCACGTGTGGACCCTGTCGCCGACTCGCGCGACTACCTGTTCGTGCGCCGACGCGTCGCTCACTGCGTGGTTCCTCGAATGGCCGTGGGCGGCAATCCGCCAGGGGCACGCGATCTGGTTTTCGCGGTCAATGTTCTTTCCGCAGGGCACCAACCTTCTGAGCAATACGGGGTACCTAGCCATTGGCGTGGTGTCGCTGCCCTTGACGGCACTATTCGGCCCTCTGGCCACTTTCAATACTTGGCTGGTCCTCGGTCCCACGCTGACGACGCTGGCGATGACCCGATTCGCGACACGCTTCACCACGTCGTTTGGCGCCGCCGCGATTGCCGGTTTGTTCTTCGGCTTCGCTCCTCTGGTTATCTACAGCATCCCGCTAGGTCACCTCAATATGGTCGTCCTCGCGGGGCCGCCACTCATCGCGACGGCGTGGTGGGATTTTCTTCGCTCGCCGTCTCGACGCGGGGCGTTCACGCTCGCCGCATGGTTCATCATTCAATTCTTTGTGTCGACCGAGATCTTCGCCATCTGCGTGATTGCCAGCGTTCTGTTTCTGACGCTGAGTTGGCCACATCGAGATGAACGAACCTTTACGTCGCGCGACCTGATTCGCGCCGCGCTGCCCGGCGTCATCGTGTTGGCGGGGGTTCTCGCCCTCCCGACCTACTACGCGCTGTATGGGCCGAGCTCGTATCAAGGTGCCATCTGGGGCGGCTCGCTCTCCACCGCGTCGGTGGCGGGATTTTTCTTTCACTCGTCGCACTACGCCCTGTGGTGGCCCCGTCACCGCTTTCTCTACTTGCCCCCGACCTACCTCAGCCCCGGATTACTCGCGCTCAGCGTGGTGCTTTGGCGGCGTGCGCGAGGCCGAGCGCTGGTCGTAGCCGCCGGGCTTCTCGTGGGTGGCAGTTGGCTCGCTCTCGGATCGCACTATTGGTATTCAGCGTGGCACTGGATAGGCCGCATCGGACCATTGGTGAGTTTGGTGAACGAACGATTCGCCATCATTGAAATGATGGGGGCCGCCCTCATCGTGGCGCTGGGTGCGCAATGGATCATGAGTCTGCGAATCAAGAGACTGCGTCGACCACTGGTGGTCGTGGTGCTCGCGGCGGTGCTGGCGCCGTATCTCGTGAACATCACCCACGGTGCGCCCTATCAAGCACAGCGCGTGTGGGAGCCGACATGGTTTAAGACGCAGGCGGCCACGTTGCCCCCACACGACGTCGTCCTCGCTTTTCCCTTCTTTAATACGTCGGCCAACTACCTCAGCGTCCAAGCCCTGCACCAGATGAGTTTTGACATGGTGGGTGGCACCTCTCCGCAATGGCTACCCAGTCGTCAAGGGTTCGCGCAGCCGGGATACACCGAGATCTGGCGCATGGCCAATGGCCGTCAGTATCCGAACTTGTCGTGGCATCCCACGCCACAGGAGATCCACCGCGTGCAATCCGCGCTTCGCTATTGGCACGTCAATGACGTGGTCATTCCTTTTGACGTCGGACCGACCACGTCACGAGCGGCTCGTGCCCCACTCACTATTGCCCTCTGGATGGTGGGCATCTTGGGCCAGCCTCGACAAGTGGCCGGGGCTTGGGTGTGGCACTATCCCCACGGCTACGGCCAGTCGTAAGAAGGGTTTCCCCTATTGAGCGCTGCCACACTGGCGGCAAAATTTCGCGCCCCACACGAGGGGCGCTGCGCATTGAGTGCATCGTGGCGGGGGCACGGTACCGATCGTCGAGTTTCCGCAGTGGCGACAAAAGGCCCCACCTACCGTCAGCGGCTGATAGCAGTAACCGCAGGCAACAGGAATCGATACCAGCGAGGCGGGAACCGCGGGGCTCTCGCGTCGCACTTTTTTCATGGTCACGAGGGACACGCCGCCGATAAGAACGGCCGCCAGGATGGCGAGGGCGAGTGGTGAGTGTCTGTGACCCACGCAGCCGCTGAAGTCCTGCGTCCCGTCGTTCAGCCCACACGCCACATTCGCAAAGACTCGCAACGCGAGGGTAGACAACGTGCCCATTAACAACATCGCGGAGGCAACGAGCCCCACGATGGCGACCGCGTGCTTCGTCAAAAGGAGAAACAGCATCGCGAAGCCCACCAGAATCCCGACGAGGGCCACGGTGGGAGCAGCCGACGAACTCGTCGCGCCACAGGCCCCCCCGATATATCCGCAGTCCAGGTGCGGGCCCGCAGCTCCGCCCATAAAGACGATCCCGCCCGCGGTCAGCATCGCCGCCATCACGCAGCCCGCAATGACGTAGTGGATTTTGCTCAGCGAGTTGCCGAGGGCGTTTGTCGACATGACAGGAATTTACCGACGTCAGGTGTCACCGTCCCTTATTTCGTAGCGAATGACGTCGACTGTTACGGTTTCTTCATCGTCAGTGTCAAAGGAGCGACATGAAGGTTTATCTTGCGGGACCATTGTTTTCGGCGGCCGAACGTCGTTGGCTGGACGCCGTCGCGGCTCAGCTGCGGGCCGATGGCATTGAGTGCTTTGTGCCCCATGAGGTTTTCGCGGGCACCGAACCTGGCTCCGCACAGGAGATCTATTCGGTTGACTGGGAGGGCATGCGTGGCTGTGACGTCCTGCTCGCGTGGCTCGATGGGCCCAGCGTTGATGACGGCACCGCGGTCGAGATCGGCATCTTTAGCGAATGGGTTCGCACCGGTGAGAAGCGAGGCATCGTGGGCTACTGCACCGATCTTCGACAAAAGCGCAGTCGTGCTGTGGCCGAACACGGCGGACTCAATCTCTTCGTGGCGGGCGCGCTGATGTCTATCGGCACGCTGTGTTGGTCGCTAGACGACGCCTTGAATGCCGTTCGCGCGCTGGCCTAAGGCTCGTGAGTTTTGGAAGTTTCGCACTTTCTTTCAACTTTTGCGGGCGGCATCGCCACAAAAAGCCGACGCACGGTCATGATTCTCCAAAAATTTCAAGGACTTTTTGAGAAAACGAATGGTGCGAGGGACACTTGGACCACCCATGGCGTGGATTTTCTTCGTGTCACGGACTCGTGACATTTATGTAATCTCCCAACAGCAGTTACTGAATCCAAAGGGGGATTTCATGTCAGCGATCATCATGTTGGTGGGTGCCGTGGCACTGGCCGCACTTCTCATTCCGGGACGTCATCGTCTGGGTTCTCGAGTGACCAAGTTCATCGGTGCCGCACTGAGCGCATCGACCTTGGCATCGATTGCCTTCGTTCCGGCGGCGAGTGCTGTCGCTCCGCAAGGCCCGCTCTACATCACCAACACGGTGCTCACCGCACCGGTCGGCACCGCGATCAAGCTCACCACCACTGGTGGTTCGGGCACGGGTGCGGTGACCTTCAAGGTGACGGGTACTGGTTGCGTCATCACGGCTGCGAAGAGCACCGTGAGCTCCACCGGCATCGGCCACTGCGTCGTCACCGCGACGAAGGCCGCTAGCGGTCCCTTCAGCGCGATTAACTCGGCGCCCGTCACTTTCTCGTTCACCGGTTCGGCCCAGGCGACGTTGACGATCTCCAACAAGACTCTGTCTGCGCTCGTCGGTAAGACCATCAGCCTGACCACCGCCGGTGGATCGGGCACCGGTGCGGTCTCCTACTCGGTCTCCGGCACGGGCTGCTCGGTCAAGGTCGCCGTGTTGAGCGCGACTCAGTACACCACCTGCATCGTCACGGCCACGAAGGCCAGCGCGGGTGCCTACCTCGCCGCCACCTCGGCCTCAGTCTCCTTCACCTTCCTTCCCACCACCTTCCAAATTGTGAACCCGGTTCACGCGGGCACGGTTGGCACTGCGCTCACCGTCTCCGCGCTGGGTGGCACCGCGGTGGGTACCAAGACTTACTCCGTCACCGGTACGGGTTGCTCGATCAACTCATCGACGGGTGTGCTCTCGGCTACGCAGGCCACCACCTGTGTGGTGTCGGCATTCGTGATGTCTGGCAGCAAGAAGCTCGCCACCGCGACTCCCGTGAGCTTCGGTTTCACGGTGGAGAACCCCACCGTTGCGCACCCTGACGTCGCCACCTTGACCTCCATCTCGGGTCGCGTCGGCAACCAAGTAGACGACACCGCCAATGGTCGTACGTACTTCATCAACCAGTACTACAACTCCAAGGACCACTGGTACGTCAACTACATCCCTGCGGGCGCCACGGTGGGTATCACCTGGCACGTCGACGGTTCGAACGGCCTGCCGCTCGTTAACGCCAACGTCACTCTGCTCAGCAACTTGCCCTACACCTGCTCCAAGGGTGTGACGTGGACGACCTCGGGCCTGAACGTCTACCCCGGTTGCAACGGCGGACAGTCAGGCACGATTAGCGGCACCACGGACGTCAATGGCAACGTGACTTTCACGGTGACCAACGACAACCTCGTGGGTGGCTCGGCTCCGGCCAACATGACCACCGCCGCGGGCGTGGATGGCAACGAGTCCAGCACCTTCCCCTGGACCGCCATGCTCCTTCAGGTCAACAACGACATCTTCACCGGCAACCCGGCGACTCAGATCAACCAGGCCACCGACCGCGTTGACCTCATCGTCATCCCGGCGACCGGCAATGGTCCGTCCGTGGACAAGCCGACCGTGGCCAACCCCGACGTCGCGTCATTGACCGGAACCACGGGCATCACTGGCAACCGCATTGACGACACGTCAAACGGTCGTACGTACTTCATTAACCAGTACTACAACGCGCACGACCACTGGTACGGCAACTACCTCAAGGCGGGAGCCACAATCGCCATGACGTGGCACGTCACCGGGTACAACGGCAAGCCCTTCGCTAACGCCCCGGTCACGCTGCACGCCAACCTGACGTACTCCTGCGCTACTGGAGTGACCTGGAGCGCAGCCAGCTTGAACGTCTATGCCGGCTGTGGCGCGGGCGTCGAGGGACTCCTCTCGGGCACCACCGACGCTCTCGGTAATGTCACCTTCAACCTCACGAACACCAACACCGACGTGGGTACGGCACCGACCGACACCACGACGACCGCGGGTCTTGAGGCCAACGAAGGTCCGTTCTCGTGGACGAACATGATGTTGCAGGTCGGTAGCGACGTCTACTCGGGCAACCCCTTGACTCAGGTCAACCAGGGCACCGACCGCGTGGACTTCGTGGTGATCCCGAACGCCCCGACGGCGCCGCAGACCACTCCGACCTACTCCAACCCGGACGTCGCCACGTTGACGTCGATCACGGGCGCGGTGAACTCCACGCCGATCGACTTCACGTCGAATGGTGACCAGTGGTTCATCCGCGCGTACTACTCGCCCAGCGACCACTGGAACTTCACCTACATCACGGCGGGTTCCAGCGTCACCGAGACCTGGCACGTGGTCGGCTTCAACGGTTCGCCGTTGGCCAACACCACGGTGACCTTGCTCACCGGCTTTGCGGGTAACGACGCCAACTGGACCGCGACGGGTATCGACGCCAACGGTTACGTGACCGGCACCACCGACTCGAGCGGCAACGTGTCCTTCACGATCACCAACACCGACACCTCACCGAGCACGACGCCGGCCGACACCACTGACGGTTGGACGGCCCTCGGCGCGGAAGGCACCAACCCCTTCACCCGTATGGCTCTCGTTATCGGCACGCCGATCGCGAACGCCGGACTGGACAAGGACAGCGGTGCCATTGGTAGCTCGACGGACGTCATCAACGCCAGCGCGTCGTACATCAAGTCCGTCAACCAGGCCACGGACCTGGTGGACTTCATCGTGATCCCGAGCGGTGGCGTGACGCCGCCGCCGGCTCCGACGAGCGCGACGCACGCCAACCCGGACGTCGCCACGATGACCGGTGTGTCCGGCACGGTGAACTCCACCCCGATCGACTTCACGTCGAACGGCGACCAGTGGTTCATCAACAGCTTCTACGCCGCCACTGACCACTGGAACTTCACCTACGTGACCGCGGGCTCGACCTTCACCGAGACCTGGCACGTCGTGGGTTACGACGGCAAGGCCCTGGCGAACACCACGGTGACCTTGCTCACGACCTTCGGTGGGGCCGACCCCGCTAACTGGTCCAGCTCCAGCGGTGACGCCAATGGCTATATCACCGGCACCACCGACTCGAGCGGCAACGTGACTTTCACCATCACCAACACCAACAGCTCGGCCAGCGCGGTGGACAACACCTCCGATGGCTGGACGGCGCTTGGTGCGGAAGGCACCAACCCGTGGACTCGTATGGCGCTAATCATCGGCACGCCGGCCGCCAATGGTGGCCTCCCCGCGTCGCACGGCGCGGTGGGCAGCACCTCCGACGTCATCACCGCGGGTGGTAGCTACGTGCAGAATGTCAACCAGGCCACTGACCTGGTGGACATCATCGTGATCCCTGCCTAAGCAGTCGCAATACTTCCCCCCTCGTTCTCGCCTCGCGCGATGAACGAGGGGGGATTTTGCTTTGATCAACTCTCGCAATTGCGTATTCGCACGGGTAAAACCCCGGTTGACGCTATGTCATTTGCGATAATGGTTCGCCGCTCAAATCCGTAGAGGAATCAACAGCTATGTCATCTCAGCCCGCCCCGTCATCACGACGTTTTCCCGAAGGCTTCATGTGGGGAACGTCCACTGCGGCGTACCAAATCGAAGGTGCCGTCGCTGAAGATGGCCGCACGCCATCTATCTGGGACACCTTCAGTTACCACAGTGGCCGTGTGCTTAACGGCGACACCGGAGACATTGCCTGTGACCATTATCACCGCTACGAAGAGGACCTAGACCTGTTGGCGGACCTCGGCGTCTCGGCGTATCGCTTCTCCATCGCGTGGCCGCGTATTCACCCGGACGTCACCGGTCCGGCCAACGAGAAGGGGCTGGACTTCTATAAGCGTCTCATTGCGGGTCTTCACGAGCGCAACATCATTCCGCTGCCCACGATGTATCACTGGGACCTACCGCAGTCACTCGAAGATGTGGGTGGTTGGACCAACCGCGACACCGCGTATCGCTTCGCCGACTACGCGGCCACCGTGCTCGAGCGCCTCGACGGTATTTCGAAGTGGACGACGTTTAATGAGCCCTGGACGAGTGCGTGGCTGGGCTACGCCTATGGCCACCACGCCCCGGGCCGTGAGGACATCGGCGCGGGCGCGTCGGCGACCCACCACCTCTTGTTGGCCCATGGGCTGGGCGTGCAGGCGTCGCGCTCCATCGTGCCGGACGTCGAGATCGGCCTGACGTTGAACTTGGGCGTCCTGCGCTCAGGAACTCAGGAGCAGGTAGACATCGACGCCACCTGGCGCGCCGATGGCAACCAGAACCGCATCTGGCTGGACCCGCTGTTTAAGGGCAGTTACCCCGAGGACATGGTGGAGCTCTACTCCGCGTTCCCCCCGGGTTTCTCGGTGGTGCAGCCGGGCGACCTCGAGATCATCTCCTCACCTATTGACTTCCTCGGCGTGAACTTCTACGGCCCCGGCACGGTCATGGGTGAAGGCCGCGAGCAGGAAGCGCGCATGGCGGGCTTCAACGTCGGGCCTCGCCCCGAAGCGCCGCCGGTCAACAGCCTGCGCACCATTGGCGTGGAGACGCCGGGCCGCCCGAAGACGGCGATGGACTGGGAAATTGACGCCACCGCGCTGCGCGAGCTGCTGGTGCGTATCGGCAAGGAATACACCACGATTCCTCTCTACATCACTGAAAATGGGGCGGCCTTTGACGACTACGTCGGCACCGATGGCGTCGTGCGCGACCCCGATCGCATCCGTTACCTCACGGAGCACCTGGAGGCGTGTCGTGGGGCGATTGACGATGGCGTCAACCTCAAGGGTTATTTCATCTGGAGCTTGCTCGACAACTTCGAATGGGGCTTTGGTTACTCTCGCCGCTTCGGCATCGTGTGGATTGACTACGACACGGGTCGTCGCATTCCGAAGAGCAGCTTCCGCTGGTACCAGGGCGTCACGGCGACGAACGAGTTGCCGCATCTTGATGAGGCCATTGCCGCGACCCGACGTCAGGGCTAGAGCGCGTCGCGTTAGCGAGTGGTGATGCTGACGGCAGTTCGCTGCTCGTCGGTCGCCGATAGCCAGCACCGACTCGTGTGGCCACCGCCGAGGTCCACCTCGGGCGGCTGATTCGTGTGGCAGATGTCGAGTGCCTGCGGGCAACGCGGGCTGAATCGGCAGCCGTGAAGGTTAAAGCCACTGGCCTTGGTCTCACTGGCGGGAGAATCGCGGTGAGCCAAGTGGTCCGGATTCGGCACGGAGTTGATCAACAGCTGGGTGTAGGGGTGCACGGGGGAGTCCATGATGGCGGTGCCACGGGCACGCTCGACTACCTGACCGGCGTACATGACGGCGGTCTCATCGGCGATGTAACGAGCCGAGGCGATGTCGTGCGTGATGTACATCATCGCGAGGAGTCGAGTGTCGCATAGTTCGCGCAGCAGGTTCAGCACGCCCAGTCGCACCGAGACGTCGAGCATGGAAATCGGCTCGTCAGCGAGAAGGACGGAGGGGCTGACGGCCAGTCCGCGGGCAATGTTCACGCGCTGGAGCTGGCCACCAGACAGTTCGTGGGGGTAGCGCTCGAGGTAGTCATCGGGCGGCGTGAGCGAGACGCTCGTGAGGACCTCACGAGAGCGCTCCGCGACGTCGTCCTTGCTCGCCCCGTGAATGAGAAGCGGGCGCTCCAGGGTGTGACGAATGCCGCGGACAGGGTTAATCGAGGCGAAGGGGTCTTGGAGGACCAATTGCACGTGACGGGCGTAGTCAATGCCACGGCGGCCGGAGAGGTCGATTTGGGCCCCATTCAGCCACAGTTCACCACTGGTCGGGGGAACGATGCGGGCCAGCATGCGAGCCAGGACCGACTTTCCGGAGCCACTTTCGCCCACGATGGCGAGCACTTCGCCCGCGCGCAAGGTCACACTGACATCGTCGACGGCGCGCTGCTCGAACTTCTTCTTGAAGAAACCCGATTCACGTCGAGCCGTAAAAGTGCGCGACAGGTGTCGCGCGTCGAGAACGATGTCACCGCGATCGGTCACTTCACACCTCCGGGAGTGCTCTCACCAGGTCGCGACAAGCTCACCGGCACCTCGAGGGGAGACGCGGGATCGTGCAACCAGCACGCCACCGAACGGCCGCCGTCACCGATGTCGCTCAGCGGCGGCATCTCGCTGAGGCAGCGATCGTGCGCGTGGGCGCAGCGCGGGTTGAAGGGGCAACCCGCCGGCGGCGTCTTGAGGTTGGGGGGCGAACCGGGAATGCCCGTCATGGCGACGCGCTCACCGGTCAGCGGCGGGAATGACTCCATCAGACCCAGGGTGTAGGGGTGGCGCGGCGCACGATAGAGATCCAGGGCCGGTGCGCGCTCGACGATGCGACCGGCGTACATCACCATGATTTCGTCCGCCAGTTCCACGAGCAAGGACAGGTCGTGGGTGATGAAGATGAGGGCGAAGCCGAGGCGCTCGCGCAAGTCGTGAAGTTCAGAGACGATCTCACGCTGGGTCACCACATCCAGCGCCGTGGTGGGCTCATCCATGATGACCAGCTGGGGGCGCAGAGCGAGCGCCAACGCGATCATGACGCGCTGACGCTGACCGCCGGAGAGTTCGTGGGGATAGCGCTGCAGTCGGTCGGGCTGCAGGCCGACGAGGGCGAGAAGCTCTTCGGCGCGCTCGCGTCGTTGGGGCTTCGACAAGCTGGCGTCATGGACGCGCAGGACCTCGTCGAACTCCTTACCGATTTTGTGCAGGGGGTTGAGTGCGTTCAGCGCACTTTGCATGACGATGGAAATTTCTGACCAGCGAATGGCCCGCAGCTCGTCTTCGCTGGCGGCCAGCAGGTCGATGGTCTCGCCCTCGCGGGCGCCACTCAGGCGCAGCGTCACGTCACCGGCGGAAATGACGCCCGGGGCTCGCAGCAAGCGCGTGAGGCCGTAGACCAAGGTGGACTTGCCGGAACCGCTCTCACCCGCCACGCCGAGAACGCGCGATCGACCGAGCGAGAACGACACGTCCGTCACTGCGCGAACGGCTTCGTCGGCGTAGCCGTAGTCCACCGAAAAGTTCGAGACCTGAAGGACGAGGTGGGTGTCAGAGGAACTCATGAGACCTTCTTGGCGTCGGTCGGCGATTGACGAAGAACGGGGGTAAAGCCGAGGCGAGGGCGACGAGTAAGTCCCACGCGGCGACGCTGGCGCGCCGTGAGGCCGGCGGCCCGCAGGCGCGGGTTGATGAATTCGTCAATACCGAAATTGATCAGCGCCAAGCTGGTGCCGACGAGGGCAATGGCGACGCCCGGCGGGGCCAGCCACCACCACTCGTTCGCGAGTGCGGCGTTGTTGGACTGGGCCCAATACATCATGGTTCCCCAGTTCCACGTCGAGACGTTGGTGAGACCGAGGAAGGCCAAGGTGCTGTACACGCCGACCGCATACAAGATCGTAAAGAGCAAGGACGCCGCGATGATGGGCAGAAGATTGGGGCCGATTTCGCTCCACATGATGCGCCAACGCTTCTCGCCAATGATGCGCGACGCCTCGACAAAGTCACGGTCGCGTAGTGACATGGTCTGCGCGCGAAGAACCCTCGCGCCCCAGGCCCAACCCGTCAACGCAATCACCAGACCGACCACGAGGGGGTTGGCCTGCGAGCCCGCGGGCAGGTAGCTGTTAATCACGATGAGGAGGGGCAGTCCGGGAATCGCGAGGAAGACGTTGGCCAGCAACGACAAACCCTCATCGGTGCGGCCACCGATGTAGCCCGCGGCCAGTCCGACCGCAATGGAGATCAACGTTGCGACGAGCCCCGCGATAAAGCCGACCACCATGGTGACGCGGCAGCCCACCAGAAGCTGTGACAGCACGTCTTGGCCCAAGGTGGTGGTGCCGAACCAGTGCTCCCACGAGGGAGTGAGGTTGGGGATGAAGGTATTGGCGTTGGGGTCGTAGGGTGCGATCCACGGGCCGATGACGGTGAGCACAATAAAGACGCTCAAGATGACGAGGCCCACAATGACCTTGGGGGAGCGGGGAATTCGAAGTGCCTTCATTAGTGCACCGCCGCCGTTCTCGTCCGAGGGTCCAACACGTAATAGAGCGCATCAGCGAGGAAGTTGGCGCCGAGAACCGTGAAGGTGATGAGCAGGAAGATTCCTTGCAGCAAGGGGTAGTCCTCGTTGCCGACGGCGTTCACGAGCAAGTTGCCGACGCCGGGGTAATTGAAGATTTGCTCGACCAACAGCGACCCCGAGACCAGCAATCCAATGGTGAGTGCCAAGTTCGCCACCGATGGCAAAACCGCGTTTCGCGCCGCATGCCACATGACGCGACGACGAGACAGGCCCTTCGCGACGGCCATCAAGACGAAGTCCTCGCTCATGGTGGTCACCATCATGTTGCGCATGCCGAGCATCCAGCCCGCCAACGAACTCAGGACGATGGAGGTAAGGGGGAGCTCGCCATAACGAAGGACACTGGCGATGTAGGTCCAGCTCCACTCGGGCGACAGGCTCGGGTCGTAGGCGCCCATGAGGGGGAACCAGTGCAGCGTGGCGGCAAAAATCATGATCAAAATGGTGCCGAGAAAGTAATACGGCACACTTTGCAAGAAGGTGGCGGCGGGGATTACGGCATCCGCGCGTGATCCCCGCGTCCAGCCAAACAGCACGCCGAGGGCGGTGCCAATAAAGAAGCTGACCACGGCACCCACGCCAATGAGGCCGACCGTCCACCAAATCTGCGAGGACAGCACATCGCTCACTGGCGAGGACAGGGTGATGGAGATCCCGAGGTCGCCGTGCAGAAGCTGGTTGATGTAGTGGACATACTGCGTCCACATGGACTGGTTGAGGCCCTGCCCGAATTGGGCCTTGATGGCCTTAATCATCTCAGGCGTCACGCGTCCCTGCAGCTTCCCAATGAGTTGTTGAATCGGGTCGCCCGGCATGAGGCGCGGCAGGATGAAGTTCACCGTGATGGTGGTCCAGGCGGTGAAGAGATAAATGGCAAAACGTCGCAGCAGGGTTCTCACGCCGTCAGTGCCTTTCTCGTCCAATCGCTCGCTCGCCGCGTGGCGAGGCGAAGTGCCTGACACACGCTAGTTCTGCCCGCGCGGCAGTCGGACTTCAGGGGTGTGACCTCGCGCTCGGTCATCGTGGGGACCGCTCGATAGGGCAACCGCAGCTGCCGCGCACCACCAGAGTGGTCGGCAGAATCTCGATGGCCCCCACGGCGACCTCGCCGTCCAGGAGGCCGATCACCATGTTCACGGCGGCCACGCCTAACTCGAAGCTCGGTTGAGTCACCGTGGTCAAGGTGGGGTAAATCTGTCCCGCTACGGGAATGTCGTCAAAGCCCGTCACCAGAATCTTGTCGGGCACGTGGTGGCCGTTGTCGCGTAGCACGCGCACCACGCCGAGTGCCATCTGGTCGTTGGCGCACACAAACACGTCGGGGAGAGAAGTGTCGTGACGAAGGCGCTCCTCAATGGCCGCTTCGGCGCGAGCCAACGAGAAGTCGCCGACCAGCACATTTTCGGGGTCGAGCCGCCCGCCCACTTCCGTCACGGAACTCACGACGGCATCAAAACGAGCCGTGGCGTCGGGACTGTCGGGGATACCGCCTACGAAACCGAAGTTTCTCGTGCCGTGGACGTCGGCCAAGTGCCGCACCAGGGCAGAGATGCCACCACTGTTGTCGACGCGAATGGTGCCGCCGAATCGTGACGATCCCGAGCCGGAGAGGTGAACCGCGTGCATGCGCTTGGCGATGCGCATGGCCTTCACGTTGTTCACCACGCGGTCCGTCAAGATGATGCCGTCAACGGCGCTGGACAATTGATGAAGGGGATGGGCATCGTTGTTGCCACCAATGCGAACGGCGCAGGCGAAGAGCGAGTAGCCCAACTGAGAGGCCTGCCACGAAGCGCCTCGAATAATCGCGTCGGTATACAAAACACTGGCGTCGTCTTCGCGCGACGGTGTGGCGACGGTGCGTTCCTCGTCGAGAGGGTAGGCGAGTCCGATCGCTCCGCGCCGCCCGCCCGACAGGCTGCGCGCGGCGGTGCTGGGAACGAAGTGCAACTGCTTAATGGCGGCGTGTACGCGATCGCGAGTATCGGCGCGGACGTTGGCCGAGTCATTCAGCACGCGGCTCACGGTGGCGATGGACACACACGCCACTTCGGCCACGTCGTAAATCGTGGCGGACCCCTTGGCCATGTCTCCCCCTTGAGCGTAAGCACTTACATTGTAAGCACTTTCAGAGACGGTTCACATTCGTCGCGGCATGACCCGGTGGTCCGCGACAGCGAAAGTTAGAGCAATTCTTACATTGCTCGACGGTGTCGAATTCCCCCTCCAATGTGCGGGCGGAGGCGGAATATTTCACACGTTGTTCAACTATCCTGAGCCTGCATCAGAGACGATGAAGCGCACAACAGTGCCGTTGGAAAGCGAGAAGTTCGGTGATGAGGAAAATCCTGACGGCCCTGGCCTGCACGTCACTGGTGGCGAGTTCCATCGTGGCTGCCACAGCGACGAGCGGTGGCGCGGCATCGAACGCCACGATCTTGACCGAAGAAACCAACGTCGGCCAGACCTTCACCAACAACTTCAACCCTGCCGACTATCAGTCCACCAGCACGCAAATGTCGACGAATGCTCTGTCATTCGAGCCCCTCATTATCTTCAACTCGCTGAAGGCCGATGAATGGCACCCCTGGCTCGCCACCAGCGAGACCTTGAATTCCACCGGCCAGGTCATCACTTTCACCATGAATCCCCTCGCCACATGGAGTAACGGTGTGCCCCTGACGGCGCAGCACGTGGCCAATGAGTTCAACGCCATGAGCAATAACGCGAGCCTGAACATCTTCGGACTTCCCACCTTGGCGCAACCGGCAACCTATTCCGGCAACAAGGTCACCTTGACCTACGCCACACCGCAGTATTCGAACGAACAGGCCATCGGCAGTGTTCTCATCTTCCCGGTGGCCGGTGACGCGGGAATTCCCGCCGCCAGCCTGATTACTAGCGGCACGGTGGGACTGCCGAATAACAAGGTGATTGGCAATGGTCCCTACTTGCCGACGAGCTACAGCGGCCAGATGATCAGTTACACGTACAACACCCACTGGAAGCTGACGCCGAAGCCCTACGTCACGGGCGTCAACATCCCGTACTACGCCTCGAACCAAGCGGCGACGCAAGCTTTGGTCTCGCACCAGCTCGACTGGGCAGGTAACGACATTCCGCAGATCACCCGCACCTACGTCGCGACTGACCCGGCGCACAATCACTACTACTACCCGGCCGGTTCCACGGTGACCTTGTGGTTCAACCTCAGCCCCTCCGCACCGCACGGTCAGACCAGCTGCCTCGCGGACCCGGCCTTCCGCAAGGCCATCTCGATGGCAATGAACCGTAAGCAGTTGTCGCAGATTGGTGAAACGGGCTTTGAAGACCCGGCCACCTCGAGCAGCGGGTTGACGCCCCTGCAGTCGGCATATCTCGGACCGTATAAGAACGACATCAACGTCAATGGCGCGACCTCGAGTCAGGTGTCATCGTTCTTGATCGACGCCGGCTACACCCTCAATTCGAAGGGCTACTTCCAGGTCACCAAGCCCAAGGCCGTGGCCGCGACGGGACTGAGTGCGGGCACGCAGTGCGCCTTCACTATTCAAGACCCCGTGGCGTACTCGGACTATGCCGAGGACATGCAGCTGATTTCGTCGCAGCTCAAGGCGGTGCACATCAACGTGTCTGCGCAGGGTGTCTCGACGGGCCAGTGGAATGCCAACATCGCCACGCACAACTTTGACGCGATTATTCGCTGGGGTGCCGGTGGCCCGAATCCCTACGCACAGTTTGAAAACTGGCTGGATGACCCCGCCAATACGGGTGGATCGACCAACTTCGGTAACTACGTGGACCCGCAGGCTCAGGCGGCACTGACGCAGCTCGCTGCCTCACGCCCCGGAACGCCGGCATTCCAGGCCAACGTCAACAAGTTGTCGGCCGTGATCAGCAACAACGTGCCGGTGGCACCCATTCTCTACGGAGCCGACTGGGATGTCTATTCCACCACCCGCTTCACGGGTTGGGTCACCGAGAAGAACCAGTACGCCTACCCCGGTCCCGCCGGTAACTCGTTGGCGTACGTGGTGACCAAACTGAAGAAGTCATAGAACGAGCCTCGGTTCGTTTCGCGAGAAAGGTGACCGCATGCGTCGCTCGGTTCGATCAGCTCTAGCCCTCACGTTGGCGGTCGCCGCGACGGAACTCTCGGCGCTGCCCGTGACGGCGGCTGCACCCCGCACGGCGTACTACGCCTGTCGTGCCAGCGGCATCCTCTCGTCCATCAGTGTGCTCCCGCACAATTGCGCCGCGGGATCCGTCAAGGTGTCGGGAAAGTTTGCGGGAACTAATTTTCGCGGCGCGAATTTTCGTGGTGCCAATCTGACCAACGCCAGCCTCAAGGGCGCCGTCGTGGCGTACTCCTCGTCGGGCCACATCGTGGGTCAGCCGGCGTCGTTGCCCGCCGGCTGGCGAGTGAGCGGGGGATACCTCCTCGGCCCCACTGCCAACCTGGCCGGCGCGGATCTTCACAATCTCAACTTGACGGGGGCGAACCTCGGCACGACTGATCTCACCGGCGCCAACTTGTCAGGGGCAAATCTCGCCCGCGTCAATCTCAACCACGCGGTTTTGACGAACGCTGCGCTGACTCACGTCTCCTCGGGCGCCGTGGGTGGAACTCCCGCGGCTCTCCCGTCGGGGTGGTCCGTGACCTCCGGTTTCCTCGTGGGCGCGAGCGCCCACTTATCGGGCGCCGACCTCAGTGGGATCGACCTGACGAACGCGGACTTGTCGTCGGCTGACTTGTCCGACAGCACCCTCACGGGTGCCGCCGTGACGGGCGTCAACTTCTCGGGCGCGACACTGACGGGAGTGACCAGCGGTTCCCTCGTCGGCCAGCCCGCCTCCCTGCCCAGCGGCTGGGTGCTAGCGAAGTCCTATTTGGTGGGTGCGGGTGCCGTGCTGAGTGGTGCGGATCTCTCGGGTGCAGATCTGACCTCCGCGAACTTGGCCGGATCTAACTTCTTCGGCGCCGATCTCACGGATGCCGACTTGTCGAACACGGATATGTCGGGGGCGTCATTGTCCATGGCCACCGTGACCGGCACCAAGTTTGCCGGAGCGAACTTCCACGGACTCATTACGTCCTACCAAGTGGGAACTCCCGCCTCCCTGCCCACCGGATGGCAGGCTCTCAGTGGCCCCTATCAGGGTGGTTACGTGCAGTACTTCGTTGGGGCGACGGCCAGCATCGGTGGCGCACAGTTGTCCGGCGTGGTGTTTGCGGGCATGGACCTTTCCGGCGTCTACATCCCAGGTGGACACCTCGTGGGCACTGACTTTTCGGGTGCGACGGTGGTGCAGGGCAACCTGGCCAGCGCCAACCTCGGCCAAGCGAATTTCACGGGGGCCAACATGAGTGGCACGAATTTCACCGCTGCGGACTTGTCGGGTGCGAACTTCACCGGAGCCAACTTCACCGGAGCCAACTTCACCGGTGCTCGTTTCCTGAGCGTCGCGGGTCGTGGATCGGCCATCTTTACCGGAGCCACGTGCCCCGATGGCGTGGTCTACGGACAGCTCGGCGCGAACTGTTAACAACCACACGCTCACCAGCGTGTGAGTGGACCACAAAAAACCCCGCGGCCATGGCCGCGGGGTTTTTTGTTAGCCGCGAGAAACTCGCCGCAAGTGCCTACTTGGTCGGCACCGTCGCCGCGCCGTATCCGGCGTACTGGTAGTACTTGATCCAGTTGATCTTCATCGTGCCGCTCGAACCGTTCGGCGCGACCGGCGATGACACGCCACCCACCGCGTTGTTCAAGATGATGAAGAACGGTGCGTTGAATGGCCAGTTGCCACCGATGGAGGAAATCGGCGTACCGGGGCCGTACGAAATGCTCGCGGTGCCCACGGTCTGGGTGACGCGCTTCGTCGTCGGGTCGTAGGTGTCCATGGCCCAGGCCTTGCCGTCAAGGATGAAGGCAATGAAGTTCGGCTTCCACAAGATGCCGTAGGTGTGCCAGCCCGAGATCATCTGCGAACCCGTGAGGGGAGCGACCTGGGTCAGACCATTGCCCTGACCCCAGTCGGTGCTGGTGCCCGGAATGTTGGAGTGGATGGTGGCCTGGTCTTGCGAGTTGCCCTGAAGGCCCTCGGCAATGTCGAGCTCGCCACAGTAGGGCCAGCCGGTACCCGTCTTGTTGGATGCGTAGGCCTGACCCATCATCCAGAATGCCGGCCAGTTGAACGAGCCAGTCGGCATCCAAATACGAGCCTCGAGCTGTCCGTACTGGAAGTTCAACTTGTTCTCGGTCCAAATACGCGCGCTGGTCCAGGTCTGACCACTGGGCTGCGCCGTCGCAGTGCAACCGGGTGAGGTGGTGGCGATGCACTTGGCGGTGATGGCCAAGTTGCCCGATCCGTCGAGGCCCAGGTTCGCGGGCAGTGAGGTGTTGTTCTCGATTTCACCGGTGCCGTACGTGCCGTAGCCGGTCACCGGCGTCCACACGCGAGAGTCGACCGGCGTGCCGGCGGCCCCCGTGAAGGTCTCTGACCACATCAACGGTCCACCCGGAGTGGTGTCAAAGTTACCCGTGGGCAAGGTAGGCGGAATGGCTTGTTGGACACCTGCGTCGTAGGTCAAGGTCGTGGTGGTGACCTTCTTCCCCTTGACAATCGAGGTAACGGTGTGTGACACGCAGGTGTACTTGATGTAGTTCACAATCGTCGTTGACCCCGCGGCGTAGCAGGGCTTTCCGGCGAGAGGATTCGCGGCGCCAGCCACTCCATTGGACATCGTGACAAAGCTCGCGGAGACGAGCAGAGCGCCGACGAGTGCGATTTGCGGTTTGAATTTCATAGCCAAACTGTACCCCAGGAGTTAAAAAAAACTTCCGCAGCGACGTGGCAAACTAGTGTTAGTGCCTTACGATTCTGTGTCATCGGCCAGTTTGTAAGTGAGTGTTTCTTACATAACCCGGAAAGAGAATGAGGAGGCCTAGCGTCGCCCGATGTGCGAGGGCGAGCAGGCGCTATTTTCTCCCACGGCTTGGCAGGATTCGCACATGAGAAGTAAGGCGCGGCAGGCGAGATCGGCGCAATTCACGTAGGTCGTGGTGGCGGTGCCGCAGCTTTCACAGTGACTGATGGCGGTCGGGTGATCAGAGAAGGTCACCGTCATTCGTTCATCAAAGACAAAGAGCGATCCCTCCCACAGGCCATCGTCGCCACGGGCCTCGCCGTATTTCACGATGCCACCATCAATTTGGTAGACCTCGTCAAAGCCCCGGTTCTTCATGAGGACCGTCAAGATTTCGCAGCGGATGCCACCGGTGCAATAGGTGACGATGGGCCGACTCTTGAGGTCGTCGTACTTGCCACTCTCAATTTCCTGGATGAAGTCGTGGGTGGTCTTCACGTCGGGAATCACGGCATCGCGAAAGCGACCAATGGCCGCTTCGAAAGCATTGCGGCCATCAAAGAAGACCACGTCAGATCCACGCTCGGCAACGAGCTGGTCCACCTCGTGCGGGGCGAGGTGAATGCCGCCGTTCACGATGCCCTCGCTATTCACCGAGACCTCCTCGGGAACGCCGAAGGCCACTAGTTCGGGTCGAACTTTGACGCTGAGTCGAGGAAAGTCATCCCCGCGGCCATCTGACCATTTGACGTCAATGTTCTTAAAGGGCACATAGCGCTTCGTGGCCTTGAGGTACTTCTTGACATCCGCCATCGGTCCACCCACGGTGCCGTTGATGCCGTGGGGCGAAATGATGATGCGACCGCGAAGGCCCAGGCTCTCGCAAAGAACTCGCTGCCATTGGTGGATGGCCTCGGGGTCAGCCAGGGGCGTGAACAGATAAAACAGGAGCACCTTGGGTTCACGCACGGGTCGATTGTAAGACGGCGGACGTGGCGATTGAGGCGTGGATTCCCATCGAGTCGCTCTCGGTGTGACCGGTCGTGGCACTGCGCCACGCAGTTAGTAGCCTGAGACTCTCGTGGCGATTCTCTTAGACCTTCAACACATCACCTTTGAGGGCAC
>CAISIU010000158.1 GCA_903885505.1 uncultured Actinomycetes bacterium
CAACTTGGCGCGAAGGCGTCGCACGTGAACGTCCACGGTGCGGGCTCCGCCGTAATACTCGTATCCCCACACGCGACTGAGCAGGGTTTCGCGCGTGAACACCACATCGGGGTGCGCCGCGAGGAAACGAAGTAGTTCGTATTCCATATACGTGAGGTCAAGCGCTCGACCCGCAATGGTGGCCTGATAGGTATCCGTGTTGATCGACAGCTCGCCGTGGGTGACGTGCGGGGAGGCGGCGGCTTCACCGGCTCGCGTCAAGCGATGGCGCAGACGAGCGGTGAACTCATCTCCGTTGATGGGGTGAACCACGAAGTCATCAATGACCTCTTCGCGAAAACTGAGGTCGGCGAGTTGGAAAGGGTGCACCACGAGAACGGTCACCGTGACACCGGCGTCTTTGACCTGGCGCGCGGCCACGGTGGCCGCGGCCACGCCAATCTGACGAGCGTCAATGACCGCGGCGGCCGCGGGCGGGATCTCACCGTCGACGTTCGCCACCACCACGGCACGACATCCGCTGGCAACCAGCAGGCGCTCGAGCGCACTGTCCTCGGTGGGGACGACGATGACGGTGGGGTAGGTCACAGCAGGGGCAGGTAGCGCGACCACTCAAAGGGGGTGACTTCGCGGCGATAGGCGGACCACTCTTCACGCTTATTGCGCAAGAACCACTCGACGAGGTGTGAGCCCAAGGTCTCGTGCATCAAGGGTGAGGCGTCCATAGCGTCACAGGCGTCCGCCAGCGAGCGCGGGAGCTTGCCGACGCGCTCGCCTTCGGCCACGAGATCGCGACTCTGACGAACACCGTCAAGACCCGCCGCCAGCATCACCGCAAAGGCGAGGTAGGGGTTAGCCGCGGGGTCCGGGGCGCGATATTCGAGACGGGTGGACTCGGTGAAGTCACCCTTCACCGAGGGGATGCGGGCCACCGCCGAGGGGTCGTGGCGCGCCCAGCTGACGTCGACCGGGGCTTCGTGGCCGGGCACCAAGCGCTTATACGAGTTCACCCACTGATTGGTCACGGCGGTGATCGCCGGCGCGTGGTGCAAAAGTCCCGCGAGAAAGTGGCGCGCGGTGTCCGAGAGTCCGTAGGGGCCGTCACCCACGAAGGCGTTCTGGTCGTCACGCCACAACGAGAGGTGGGTGTGCATGCCCGAGCCCTGCTGATCGGCGAGGGGCTTCGGCATGAATGATGCGGTCACGCCGCGACGACGAGCGAGCTCTTTGACGACGTGGCGCACGCTCATCACCGTGTCGGCCATGGTCAGCGCGTCGGTGTAACGAAGGTCAATCTCGTGTTGACCGGGGGCGTCTTCGTGCTGCGCGTGCTCGACCCCGATACCCATCTCCTCGAGCGTCAACACGGTGCTGCGGCGCAGTTGGCTCGCGGCGTCATCGGGCAAGAGGTCGAAGTAGCTGCCGTAGTCAATGGGCTGCGGTTGACCGAGTGGTCCGGTCTCACCGGAGAAGTAGAAGAACTCCATTTCCGGCGCGACGTAAAAGGTGTAGCCCTCCTGGTGCGCGGCGGTGAGGACGCGACGAAGTTGCTGACGCGGACAGCCTTCGAAGGGCGACCCGTCGAGGTGGGTGATGTCGCAGAACACTCGCGCGACCGCTTCACGTTCGTCGTAGAAGGGGAGGATCTGGAACGTCGTGAGGTCAGGACGAGCCAGCACGTCGGACTCGCCCGCACGCGAGAACCCGTCGATGGCACTGCCATCGAAAGTCATGCCGTCATCGAGGGCGTCGGCTAATTCGGCCGGAGTGACGTGGAAGGCCTTGTGGCGACCGAGCACATCGGTAAACCACAACTGCACGAAGCGGATGCCTCGTTCTTCCACGGTGCGAAGGACGTAATTGACCTGATTCGACATGGGCACATTCTCCCATGCCGCTACGGGAGGGAGATTTGGGCCTTATTTGGCACTTTTCTTGGACTGGGCGGTCCGCGGTGTCCTGCCTTGAACCGACGGAGTGTCGAGGGGGGTGAAGGAAATGTGCAGCTGCCGGCCACAGGCATTCGCGACCTTCATCAACGTGCTGATGCTGGTTGACACGTGACCTGACTCCAAGCGGGAGATGGCCGAGCTTGTTGTTCCCATCTGCTGTGCCAAAGCTTCTTGAGTGAGGCCTGCGTCAAGGCGAATCTTGATCAATTCACGTGCCACCGCTTCGTACGGGGCGAGGCGCTGCACTTCGTCCCGGTAGGCCGCACTCTTGGCTGCGCGGCGACTACTTCCTTGTTGCGCAGATCTTCCAATGGGGCTGTTCTGGGTCACAAATTGATATTAGCAAATTTGCTAACTATGGTGCGTCGTGTCCCGCCGCGCGAGGAGCCCGTCGTGGGACCGAGTTCATCCGATGTTGAAAATCGCTCCACCGATTAAGGGCAACGGTGATCTCGGAGCGAGGAATCTTCTGCGTGTCTTTGCGAAAGATATGCAGCAACACAAACAGCGAACCAGAGGGTGCGTACAGAATCCGGTACAAGGTCTTTCCGTAGTGACACCGCAGTTCACGAAGATTTCCCGTTACGTGGCTTGAGTGGGGATATGGAAGGGGTGGGTCATTGGGCCTCAGCATGTTGAGACGTTCGATTTGGAGGTCGAGCGCGGCTTGAGTTTTGATCGGAAGCTCGTTGATGAAGTCATCAACTGGCTCAGTCCCGTCGGCACTGCGGTAGTACACCGCTTTCATCAAGGTCGCTTCGTCTGGGGCTCGGACCACAAAAAGCGAGTTCCAATTATTGAGCGCGCGGTGAATTCAAGGTGCTCCTCGCGGGCGGACTCTGGGAGTCTCTGGTTCTCGAGGAGCATTGTCTGATCAACGACGTCCAACCGGTCCACCACTCTCCGACGAGCTTGGGCCATGACCATTTCTTCCAGGGTGTCGTTGGGCACGAATGCATACACCAGGCGACAATCGAGAGCTTCAGCAGCGCGCCGCAGACTGTCGAGGCGAATTGTCCCATCAACTTCATGACGCTCAAATTGATCGAGAGTTTGACGAGTCACGCCAATGCGACGCGCGAGCTGCGCAGCGTTCATTTCAAGAGCCTGGCGAATGGCGCGAATCCAACCACCTGAAGGAGTTGCAGTGTTGGGGATATCTCGAAATGGGGCAATACGTTGATCCAGGGTTGCGCGCGCTAGCGAATTCATTCGGGAATTGACCATGTATCCACCTTTTAAGCAGAATGCAAACTGCTTACACAAATGTTTCGTCAGTTTAATAACTGCTTTTTATTCACGCAAGTGGTTCGTGAAAGCACAACACCCCGCCGGAAAACCGGCGGGGTGTTGTGCGGCAGCTTGTTATTACTTGCGGCGGGCCGGAGCCTTCTTCGCGGGGGCCTTCTTGGCCACCACCTTCTTCGCCGCGGCCTTCTTGGCGGGAGCCTTCTTCGCCGGAGCCTTGGCGGCAGTGGCGGCGCCACAGACGGTCTCGAGCATGAGGCGCGTCACGACGTACGGGTCGACGTTCGCGTTGGGGCGACGGTCTTCGAGGTAGCCGCGACGCTCACGCGCCACGTGGGCCGGGATGCGGATCGAGGCACCACGGTTCGACACGCCGTAGCTGAACTTGTTGTACGGCGCAGTCTCGTGCGCACCGGTAAGACGCGACTCGATGTCGTGTCCGTAACCGGCGATGTGCTCCTTGACGCGCGTGCCGAGGGCCTCGCAGCCCGCGATGATGTGATCCCAGCCACCGGCCGCGCGCATTTGCTTAGTCGAGAAGTTGGTGTGCGCCCCCGCACCGTTCCAGTCACCCTTGATGGGCTTAGCGGCAAAGGAGACGTCGACTTCGTAGTCCTCGGCAATGCGCTCGAGCAACCAGCGCGCGACCATCAGCTGGTCGGAGATATCAATGGGTCCGAGCGCGCCGATCTGGAACTCCCACTGACCCATCATCACTTCGGCGTTCGTGCCTTCGATGGCGAGACCAGCGGCCAGGCAGGCCAGGGTGTGCGACTCGACAATGTCGCGGCCGGGCATCTTGGCGCCGCCAACGCCGCAGTAGTACGGACCCTGCGGGGCGGGGAAGCCGACTTCCGGCCAACCGTAGGGACGGCCGTCTTGGAACAAGGTGTACTCCTGCTCAATGCCAAACCAGGGCTCGAAGCTCTTGTACGTCGTCGCGGCCTCCACGAGGGCGGCGCGGGTGTTGGTGGCGTGCGGGGTGAAGTCGGGGTTCAGCACTTCGCAGAACACCAAGATGTTGTCGCCGCCACGCAGCGGGTCCGGGCAGGAAAACACGGGCTTTAAGACGCAGTCCGAGGAAAAGCCGGTGGCCTGGTTGGTGCTGGAACCGTCAAAGCCCCAGATGGGCAGCGGTCCGCCGTCACGAATAATGCGGGTCTTGGAACGCAACTGCGCGGTGGGCAGGGTTCCGTCCGTCCAGATGTACTCAGCTTGGTAAGCCACAACTATCTCCTTCTCGTTGTTGTCTGCCAGTTTGCTGGCTCGGACATTGCCCGTGAGACGAGTTGTGTTAACCGAGTGTGAAACGTCTAGTTCCCAGTCTGTTTAAAGATCCACTGGGCCATGAGGCGGTGGTCCGACTGGCGAAGCGGCAGGCCGAGGTCGTGCAGCAAGGAGGTGGCAAGAGCAAAAGCGTGGCTGGATTGGCCCAGTAATTGGGCAAAGTCGGTGGTGGTGCCGTACCTCTCGAAACTCTCGGTGATGTATCCGGCGGTGAAGTCAATCTCCGCGTGCAGTTCCGCGGCCATCACGGGGTCGTGGCGCGCCGCCAGGTGTAGTTCTCGCCGATAGCGACGCCAGGTGGCGCGGTAGTCACTGAGTGACCAATGAAAAGTGCGGACAAAACGCTCGGGAAGGGACAGATCCGCATTTCTCTGGACGTCGGCCATGTTCGTCGCCACCACGTCGCGCAGCCACTGGCGATATCCATCGAGCATGAGAACGTCGAGTTGTCGCAGGTTCGCCGGCACGGCGCCAGTGGTTACTCGCGCATATCGGCAAATGCGTAGCAGTGACGCATTGGCGATGCCCGAGCGCGCCGCGACCTGCACCGAGGCGTCCGCCAAGATTTCGGAAATTGGTGCCTCGGGGCCGAGCGGCACGATGAGGGGCATCTCGTCGCTGAGGTTTGATGACCCGGCAAGGGGAGGCAGAGCAAGGGTCTCCGCCAGGTGGTCGGGAGCGAGGTCGATGAGACGCAGCATCTCGTCACGCGTGGTGGACCACTCGGGGGCACTGAGGTGAAAGCCGAGGGTCACCGCCCAGCGCCATATTGCTCGCTGCGCACTGATGACACTCTCGCCACGTTGGCGAACGAAGGCGTCGGCGAGGTCGGGAGCGACCACGTCGTAGAGGTCACTGATACGTGGGGAGGCCAGGAGAATTTCGGTGAGCGCATCGCTGAGGCCGGGCACTCCCTGGTCGCTCGGGGTGTCGCCGGACACCACTTCGTCGAACCATTGCGGTCCGGCGGCGCGCCACAGCTCGGCGAAAACGCCGTAGACGTCACCGAAGTAGGAGTACATGGTGCTACGCGCGACGTGGGCGCCGTTAATCAATTGGCTGGCCGTGACGTGGTCAATGCCGTGAGTGGCGATGGCCGAGACGGCGGCGCGAATAATGCGCGCGGGTGAACTGTCGTCACCAATGAAAGACGGGGAGGAGTTCGCTACGACACTGCTCGTCATACAGAGAGGCTAGTCGTGGCTGTCGCTAATCTCCCTGTCGTGGCCGTTCGCATTGCGCTCGCGCAAATCAATCCCGTCGTGGGAGACCTCGCGGGTAACGCCGAGATGATCACCACCAACGTGAATGACCTCGCG
>CAISIU010000159.1 GCA_903885505.1 uncultured Actinomycetes bacterium
AATGAGTAGTCGATGTTCGTCGGCGTCACGGCCTGCATGATGTGACCACCGGTGGCCATCGCACCAAAGAAGATGGCGCCGAAGAAGACGCCCCACGGGCGATTACGGCCAAGGAGAGCCACGGTGATGGCGTCAAAACCATACGAGCCACCGAACGTGGGCGAGATGTGGTGATCCACACCGGCCACCTGCATCATGCCCGACAGGCCCAGGACCCCACCGGCCAGAGCCAAAGTGAGAATGGTCGAGCGACGCACGTTGATGCCAGCGGTGCGAGCCGCTTCCGCATTGCGGCCAACCGCCAGTAGTTCAAAACCCGTCTTGGATCGATCAAAGAACCATTGGGTCGCCACCACCGCTATCAGGGCGAAGACAAATCCAAAGTTGAAGTACAAGGTGCTCGAGATGTGGCTCAAGAATTCGGGAAGCTGAGCGGAGGGATTCACCGTCTTGGATAGTCCGTTGAGCACCCCTGGCTGAGCGAAAAGCGGCTGAATTAACAAGTAACCCATGACGAGAACCACGATGTAGTTGGTCATCATGGTGACGATGACTTCATGTGCGCCGGTGTAGGCCTTCAAGACACCGGCAAAGCCACCCAGTAATCCGCCCACAATGATGGCCGCGATGATTTCGAGGGAAATTTCCAGCACGGGGGTGAAGTTGAAAGTGAAGCCCACCCACGCCGCCGCCATGCCGCCGCCGATGATCTGGCCTCGTCCACCAATGTCAAATAGTCCGGATCGAAAGCCAATGGCCAAACCCAGACCGGCGACGATGAGTGGCGTCGCATAGGACAAGGTGCCGGCCAGTGGCGTAATGAACGCCGCGAAGTTCTCCGTTGACCAGTGATGGAGCAACACATTGGTGGCGTGGAAGTCGATGATCGCACCCTGGAAAATCATCTCGTACGCGTACCAGACGGTGCGCAACGTCAAGGTGATCGTGCCACCCGGGTGTGAGAAGAATCCGCCCCATGAACTGGTGAGCATCGGCGTCGTGAAGATGATGAGCAAACCGCCCATCACAATGGCAATGGCGATAGCGCAGAGCAGCACGATTGCCATGTTCGCCTCTCGAACACGAAGAGCAGCCCTCAGTAGCTTGGACGTCGGTTGAACTGACTCGCTCATGCCTGTACCTCACTTGCCGTGGCGCTACCCGCACCGGCCATCATCAAACCAATTTCTTCGCGACTTGTCGTCGGAGGGACAATGCCCTGAATCTTGCCGTCGAACATCACCGCAATGCGGTCACCGAGTGCCAGAACTTCGTCTAACTCACTCGACACGATGATGACCGCCACATTGGCATCACGATTCGCCACTATTTGGCGGTGCATGTACTCAATGGAACCCACGTCTAGTCCTCGAGTGGGCTGCGAGCAAATCAGGACGCGCAACTCACGTGACAGCTCACGGGCAATGACCACTTTTTGCTGGTTGCCACCCGACAGGCTGCCCGCGTCAAGCTGCGGACCCTGGGTGCGAATGTCGAAGTCGGCAATCTGTGTCACCGCGTTCTCGCGAATGGCGCGTAGCTTTCGCCCAAATCGGCCGTGATAGCGCGGATCGGACAATTGGTCGAGGACAAGATTGTCCTCGACCGGCAGGTCGAGCACGAGTCCGTGGCGTTGACGGTCTTCCGGCACGTGGCCAATACCGGCGTGCAAGATGTCGCTCACCGCGGCACCCGCGAGATTGCCCTCGTGACCGGCCAGAGTGACCGACCCCGAGGTAACGCCGCGCAGTCCCGTCAGCGCCTCGACTAGTTCCGTTTGTCCGTTGCCCTGTACGCCCGCCACCGCGAGAATCTCGCCCGCGCGCACGTCGAAGCTCACGCCCTTCACGGCCGTGAGGCCACGATCGTCGTCTACAAGGAGGTCGGTGACCTGAAGAACAACCTCGCCCGGCTGAGCCGGAGCCTTGTCCACCTTCAAATTGACCGAGCGACCCACCATCATGGTGGCGAGGTCCTCTTCGTTGGTCTCGGCCGGCGTAGTGGAACCCACGACTTCACCGAGTCGCAGCACGGTGATGGCGTCGGCGATTTCTAAGACTTCGCGCAGCTTGTGCGTAATGAAAATGATGGACTTACCCATCTCCTTGAGCGAGCGCAAAATCACGATGAGCGCGTCAGCTTCTTGGGGAGTAAGAACCGCCGTGGGTTCGTCAAGAACGAGAAGGTCGGCGTGGTGACTTAGTGCCTTAAGAATTTCCACGCGTTGCTGGGTGCCAATGGGCAAGTTTTCGATGGTGGCGTGCGGATCCACCTCAAAGTCGTAGCGCTGTGACAATTCGGTGATCATGCTGACGGCTTTGCGGTAATCAACGAAGGGCCACGGGCGAACGGGTTCGTCACCGAGAATGACGTTCTCGGTGACAGAGAAAACGGGGATCAGCATGAAGTGCTGGTGAACCATGCCGATACCGCGAGCAACGGCATCTTTCGGGTCACGAATAGTGACGGGCTCGCCGTCAATAAGGACTTCGCCCGAGTCCGGCGTCAACATGCCGTAGAGGACATTCATCAGCGTGGACTTGCCCGCGCCATTTTCTCCGAGCAGGCAGTGAATCTGCCCCGGCTCGACGACCAGATTGACATTGTTATTGGCAATCAGGCTGCCGAAAGACTTAGTGATGCCACGGAGTTCGAGTCTCATTAGTTCAAAATCCTAGCCGTTTGAAGGGGAAAGACTGAGGGGGTCGGGCATAGCCCGACCCCCTCAGAGTTGCAAATTTTTCGCTGAACGAAAGGTTAGCTACCGACCTTGACCTTGATCTTGCCAGAGATGATGTCGTTGGTGATCGTCTTGATCTTGGCAGCCAAAGCGGTGCCCGCAGTCTTCGAGAAGAACAAGGTGAGACCCTTGTCCTGGACGAAGGCAGCGCCACCGTTCTTCAAGGTACCGACGTAGTTACCGCCGTTGCCCCACTTGCCAGTGGCCTGAGCAACGATGGCCGCGGTCACCGACGGGGTAACACCCTTGGTGATCGAGTTCAAGAAGATCGAGCAGTCCGTCGCGTCGCTGATGCAACCGTCGACGTCAACCCACTCCACGTTGGCCTTGATCGAGTGCGAGGCGTTCCACTGCTTCACGGCAGTGTTGGTACCGAGACCGTCAGCACCGGCAACCGGGAAGATGGTGGTGGCACCCTGCGTCAAGAACGCAGTGGTGTCGGTCGCAGCAGTGGCCTGGTCGTTGAACGAACCGATGAACGTACCCGTCTGGGTCGTGCGGTTCCATCCAAGAACGGTCACGCTGTGAGCCGGCTTAGCGGTGGTGTTGTAGTACTGAACGCCGTCGTAGAAGCCGTCCATGTACGAGGTCACCGAGCTGAACTGCATACCACCGTAGGTGGCAACCTTCGGAGCGCTCGGGTTCTTCGAGGCAGCGTAGGCCGCAGCCTCGTAACCACCGAGGAACGCGTCCTGCTCGGTCGAGTAGGTGAGGCCGAGGTAGTTGCTCAACGGACCAGCGTGACCCGACGTGTCGCCGTAAGGCGCCGCGTTGTTGTTGTCAACCTGGGCGAAGTGCTGCGACGGGGTGGCAACAGCAGCCAGCCAAGTCGCTTCGCTCATGAGGAAGCCAACGGTCACGATGATGTTGCAGTGCTGGTTCTCGAAAGTCGAGATGTTGGTCGCGTAGTCAGACTCCTGCGACGAGGCCAGGTAAGCAATGGTGATCTTGCTGCTGAGCTTCTTCGCGGCGGTCAGACCGGCGTAGGCCGATGCGTTGAATGACTTGTCGTTGATGCCACCGGTGTCAGTGACAAGGCAAGCCTTGGTCGTTGCGTAAGTGGTGTGGGCTGCGACCTTGGTCGTAGCGCCAGCGGTAGCGGTGAAAGCTGACGCAACCAAAGCGGCTGCACCGGCGAACGCCGCAACACGCGTCATCCCCTTCTTCTGAAACTGCATTCCATTTCCTCCTAGTGGAAAGCTGGACACGCGTCGAAGCCCGACAAGATCTCGACCACGTTGTCCTGGAGCGAGGGTCGCTCCGTCGCTCAACATAGTGGAAAAACTCGCCGGTAATTTGCTTTGGCGCCCCCGAATCGTCACAATTTTTTTCCCTGAGAAATCTGGCCACATTTGGCCTGATGGCGGGGGTGCGAAGGAACGAAAAACGGGCGGGGCCGTCGGCCCCGCCCGTCACTTCGAGAGTGAAAATTAACGGCTCTTGAGCTTCTCAATCAGGGCCGGCAGGACCTTGTGGACGTCGCCCACAATGCCGAGATCGGCAATCTGGAAAATCGGCGCCTCGGGGTCCTTGTTGATGGCCACAATGTTCTTGGAGCCCTTCATACCAACCATGTGCTGGGTCGCACCGGAAATACCGCAGGCGATGTACACCGTGGGCTTCACGGTCTTACCCGTCTGGCCCACCTGGAAGGAGTAGGGCACCCAACCGGCATCCACGATGGCACGGCTCGCACCGGCGGCACCGTTGAGCAACTTCGCGGCGTCAGCGACCAGGCTGTACGCGCTGGCTTCGCCAAGTCCACGACCACCCGAGACGACGACGGCGGCCTCTTCGAGCTTGGGACCTTCCTGCTCTTCGACGTGCGTGCCCGTGATCTTCGCGCTGTTGGTCGCACCGAGGTCACCGGAGCTGGCGGACTGCACGGCGGCGGGAGCGCCACCGGCGGACTCCGCCACGAAGCTCTTGGCGCGCACCACGACGAGCGCCGGAGCGGCTCCCGTGAACTGCGCCTTGGCAATCTGCGTGCCACCAAAGATGGGGTGCTCGGTGACGATGCCACCGTCGTCGGCAACGCCGGTCACGTTCGTGAGCACCGTGCGGTCGAGCTTCGCCGAGAGACGACCGGCGATGTCGCGGCCGTCGTAGCTCGTCGGGATCAAGATGAGGTCAGGAGCACCCTGGCTCGCCACGAGGCTGGCAATGGCGCCCGCGACGGGAGCACCCGCGAGGGCCCCACCAAGGTCACCCGCATCAAACAGCGTGGTCGCGCCGTACTCACCCGCGATAGCGGCGAGCGAGGCAGCCTGGCCACCCCAGGTGATGGCGGTGATGGTCGCACCAAACGTGCGCGCCTGCGTGAGCAGCTCCAGTGAAGTGGTGGTGAACGAACCGTCAGCCGGCTCGGCAACTACCCAGATGGAAGAAATAGCCATGTCGATATCTCCTTACAGAACCTTGATGGACTCGAGGAAGGCGACAATCTTGTCGGCTCCGTCGCCATCGTCAACGTGCTTCTCACCGGCCTGGCGCGCCTCGGCGGCCTCGACGGTGACGATCTTCTGGCCCGCATTCGCGGCACCGGCGGCTACGCCGAGGTCAGCCGCGGTGGGCTGGTCGACGGGCTTGGACTTCGCGGCCATGATGCCCTTGAATGAGGCATAACGCGGCTCAACGACACCGGCGGTCACGGACACGACGGCGGGAAGGGGGCAGACGACATCGTCGTAGCCCGCTTCGGTCTGACGCTGGACGGACAGCTGTCCGCCCTCCACGCTGACCGACTTCGCGAAGGTGACCGAGGGCAAGCCCAAGATCTCGGCAAGCTGCACAGGCAAGGTGCCGGTGTAACCGTCGGACGACTCCGTGGCGCACAAGATGAGGTCGTACTGAGTGCGACCAATGGCGGCCGCCAGGACCTTGGCGGTGCCGAGGGCGTCCGAACCACGCAGCGAGTCGTCCGAGACGACCACCGCAGAGGCGGCACCCATGGCGAGCGCGTTACGAATACCGGTCAGGTCGGCAGCCGAACCCATGGACACGACGGTGACTTCGCCACCACCGGCCTTTTCGGTCAACTGCAAGGCCATCTCGACACCGTAGGTGTCAGCCTCGTCAAGAATCAGCTTGCCCGAGCGATTCAGGTTGTAGGAGCCGGAGTCCAGCGACTGGGGGGCAGCGGGGTCCGGAATCTGCTTTACGCATACGACGACGTTCATGGCGTCCACAATAGGGGATACTCGCCGGTAACCGGTCAGTGAGTGTTGCGGCGGCAATCCTGCGCGAGGGCGGGGTCATCACTGATGATGCCGTCGACCCCCAGCTCCACGAGGCGACGAATGTCCTCGTCGCGGTTCACCGTCCAGGTGTTCACCGCGATGCCGAGCTCGCGCGCCAGCGCCACAGAGTCGGCGGTGACGTCTATGAAGAAGGGGTGCACGGCGGCAAATCCGGCGGTGGCCGCCTGGCGCACGCACTTTGCGACATCGGCGCCCACATCCAAGAGCCAACCCACCGGCAGCGGTGAGGTCATTTCCACCACCTGGACGCAGGTGTCGTAATGAAAAGAGGAAATGATGACTCGATCACGATGACCTCCGTCATCGATAACTCGAGCAACGTCGGTCACCAGCGAACCCGACGGGTCAAAATCCGGTTCCGCGGGGTCATTTTTGATCTCGACGTTGACAATGAGGACACCACAGGCCGCCAGTGCCACCGCCAAAGTAGGCACATGATCAGGTAAATCTCGGCAATTTACGTCGCGGATAATGCGCCCGTCGGCGACCGTGGGGTTGTGGTGCACCACCAAGGCCCCATCCGCGCAGCGCCGCACATCCAGCTCGATACCATCGGCACCGACCGCGACTGCTTCGGCGAAGGCGGCCACCGTATTTTCGGGAACGCGTTGGTGAAGTCCACGGTGGGCGAAGATCTGAGTCATCTTCCTACTTTGCCCGAGGAGCCCACCTCTCGGGGTGATTTCCTTCCTGTAATTACCATTTTCCCTGGTCAGAGCGTTTTAGAGAAAATTCTCATCTACCCCTTGAAATTCGAGCACCCCCGTCGTAGCCTTGTCATTCCGCTCCCCGAGCACTGACAAAGAGGTTTGTGACATGTCCCTTATCTGGAACCGTACCCACGACTGGAACTCTGACGACTGGCGCACGGCGGCGGCTTGCCGGGACACTGAGCCGGACCTTTTCTTCCCCATTGGCGCCACGGGCGTGGCCCTCGACCAGATCGAGAACGCGAAGCGTGTCTGCAACGGCTGCGATGCCTCGAAGGAGTGCCTCGAGTTTGCCCTTGCCACCAACCAGGAGTCGGGCGTCTGGGGCGGCACCACGGAAGACGAGCGACGCAAGCTGCGTAAGCACTGGCTCGCGAATCGCCGCGCCAAGCAAATGGCCTAAGCGGTTGGTGTTAGCGGCACCGTAATTTCGGCCACCGCTCCCCCGCCGAGTTCGGTCGGGTTGTTTCTCATTTCGATACTGCCTCGCAATTGCGAGCGCACGAGGTCACGCACAATCGACAGTCCCAAACTGCGCGGGATCTCGATCGTGAAGCGGTCGTCAAAGCCCTTGCCGTTATCGCGAACCACCACGGTGGCCTCCGTGTCGGTATGAGTGAGACGCAAGGTCACCCAGCGCACGTCGCTCACGGAACCGTCGGTGAATGCGTGCTCCATGGCGTTCGTCAATAATTCCGCCACCACGATGGCGAGGGGTGTGGCGATGTCGGTGGCCAACATGCCGAGCGAACCATCCACAATGACGTCCACGTCGAAGCCGCTCACGTTGGTGTCGTGAACGAGGGCCACAATCTGCGAGACGATCTCGTCAAAGTGCACCACGCCACCCGGCTCGCGACTGAGGACCTCGTGGACCACCGCGATGGAACGAATACGTCTCTCGGCTTCCAGCAAGGCCATGCGCGTGGCTTCCTGCTCGCTACGACGCGACTGCAGTCGCAGCAACGATGAAATCGTCTGCAAGTTGTTCTTCACGCGGTGGTGCACCTCGCGAATAGCGGAGTCCTTATTCAGCACCATGCGATTGAGGTAGCGAATGTCGGACACGTCGCGCAGGAGCAACAGCACGCCGGTCGCCACGTGATGCTGCAGCAAGGGAATGCAGTTCACCACGATGGCCACGTCGGTGCCGCGTTCGACTTCTTCCATGGTGGGTAGACCAAATTCGACGGCACGGTCGACCGCGCGAACCCGCAGGCCCAGTTGGCGCAGTGGCCGTCCGAAGGGCGACGCGAAGAGGCCGAGACGGTGAAGGGCGCTGATGGCGTTCGGGCTGCCGAACTGAACCACGCCGCGGCTATCGAGCATGAGCAATCCGTCACCCACACGCGGAAGGCCCGGGCCGGCAACGTCGGCCTCTCGAAAGGGAAAGGATGACTCCATCACCATGGCGCAGAAGCGTCGAAAGATATCGAGATAACTCGTCGAGTACACCGTCATCGCGCCGGGCACATCGACGTGCAGGCGCACCAGCGCCGCGATGACGTCGCCACCAAAGGTGATGGGAACAATCCACGCGGTGAGCGGCGCATCCGCCCAATCAACATGCACCGTCGATTCCGTCACCACATCGGCGTGCCAGGCCGCCGTGAGTTGTTGAGCCAAGTCGCGCGGCACGGTTCCTCCCACGATGTCGTCGAAGATGGCCGTTTCGTGATTATTCGGTCGCACGTGACCGGCAATGACGTACTGGGGTTCGTCTAACTGTGCGGTGGTCGGCGTGACGATGACGAGGTCAGAAAACGACAAGTCGGCGAGCAGTGACCAGGAGGCCAGTAGTCGCTGAAGGTGCTCAACGGGAGCGCCCGATAAGCGGGTGCGCAGTGCCAAGAGTTCTGACAGGTTTGACATCACACGCTCCGCAGGGGAACGGTCACTCGACGGCGCCCCTCATAACTGGCGAGGGTACTCACTCCCAAGGTCTCGAGGCGAACGGCCAGATCGTCGGCTCGCTCCCCCACTCGCTCGAAGGAGTGCGCGTCACTCGCGGTCGTGAAAGTGACGCCCGCGCGCACGAACCTCTCGAGAAGGCCGTCGGCGGGATAGGGCTCACCGATGGGCTTCTTCCATCCCGCAGATGAGCATTCCACCGACACATCCACCGCCGCGACCGCCTCCGCCATACGGTCCCAGAGCGGTTCTGGCTGCGCGATCGTGTAACCCGCCACCTTGATGACGTCGGGGTGCGCCATCACGTCCACCGTCTGGGTGGCGGCCAATTCTTCGAAGGCCGCGACGTACTGGTCCCACACCTCATCAAGGTTGCGGGTGGTCCACTCGGTCATGTTGGCGGGTCCATCCACGTCATCGAACTGCCAAGTGTCGAGCCAGTGAATCGAACCGATGAGCACATCAAAGGGATACTGCGCGTACAGATCGGCGAGCTGGTCCATCTTGCCGGCGACGTAATCAACCTCGAGGCCAATCTTGACGGGCAGGCCTTGATCCTTTGCGGCCTGCGCCACCGTCAGATAGTCCTCGAGCGAATTACGCGCGTGAAAATCAAAGTATCGAGTCATCTCGAGGGCGGTGGGCTCGTGGCCACGACGAAGCCAGAACGAGTCCATGATGCCCATCACATCGACGAAGCGGTGTGCGTGCTCGGTCAGAGCAATCTCACTCACGCCGTGGCGGGCCGCTTCCTCGCAATACCTCGCCACTTGATCGACGTGATACGACACGTCGCGCTGACTGTGGGGCCAGAGGTGCAGGTGATAATCGAGCACGCTCAGGCTCCTCGCAGCTCGCCATCTAGCAAGTCGCGTCCGAAGGCAACCAGTTCACTCACGCTGCCCGACATCTCATCTCGTCGATATCCGACGGCCACGGGAGCCTCGGCGGCGAGTTGCATGATCGCCAGCTCGTCGCGCTCAATGCGCCCACGTTCGCGAATGGCAGCCGCTTCGAGGAGTCGCTGAACGCTGTCGTTGCCCCCACTCCAGGTCGTGGCGCCCTCCGAGACGGGCGCGTACACCTGATTAACCACCCAGGCAGCCAGATGCCCACCGCGGGCGCGCACTTCGCTGGTGAAATGCCGTGCTTCATCGCGGGGAAATTCTTCGGTGGTCGTGACCACCACGTAGGTCGTTGCGTCATCAATGAGCAAGTTCGCCACCGCGCGACCGCGATCGACGAAGCCGGTGGACAAGGTCGCGAGGGCACCAAAGAAGTCGGCGATGTCCGAGAGGAACTGCCCACCCAGGATTCGTTGCGCCACGGCCGAGAATGCCTTCGCGGCGACCGAGGTCACTGAGGTCCCTCCCGGCGCAATGAGCCACTTCAGCAGACGAGAACTAAAGAAGTCGGCCATGCGCGTCGGCGCGTCGAGGAAGTCCACCGCGTGGCGGGTGGGCGGGGTGTCGATGACGATCAAATCCCACTTTGCGCTAGTGGCCGCGTCGTACAGCATCTCCATCGCGATGTAGTCATGACCATGCACGAAGCGACCGGTGATGGATCGATACAGCGGACTTTTGATAATGCGCTGGGCCGTCTCCTCATCAGGGGCGTAGCGCTGAATCAGGGCATCCCACTGACGCGGGGCGTCCAGCATGACGACGTGGACGTCGACACCATCAGCTGATACGTCACTGCCCGCGAGTCCGCCGTCGGCGATACCCAAAGTGTCCGCCAGTCGCCGCGCCGGATCGATGGTGAGAAGAAGCACGCGACGGCTCGCACTCGCCGATCCGAGGGCGATAGCGGCGGCGCAAGTGGTCTTGCCGACGCCACCGGGCCCGCACATCACCACAATGCGCGCGTGGCCTAACTGATCACGCAAAGTCATAGCGACAGCTCCTCGGCGAGAGCACGAGCCACCTCGTCAATCGACCCTTCCCCGATAACGACGACGTCGGTTTGGGGTGCCCCCGCACGCAGTCGGTGCCATTGCGCGAGATGCGCCTCGCGGCGCTCAACCGCGCGCCGCGCTAATTGCACGTCGGGACCATGAGAGTTGGCGAGAGTTTGGGAAAGTGCCTCGATAGAGACTCCGGGAGCGATGGCGGGAGCCATGCGATTCGCGATGATGGCGTCGACCCCGACGTCGGCGGTGTCGCGTAGCGACGCGATGAGTTCGATGCTCTCGTTGACGGGCGTTTCTTCAAGCGACGTCACCACGACCGCACTCGTGCGGTCACGATTTTGCAAAATCGCCCGCATCCACTGCGTCTGCTGGCGGATGAGACCGCCACCCACCAAATCCTGCAGCGTGGTGGCGGCGGCGAGGTGGCCCGCCACGTGACCAGTGGCCGGTGCATCCACCACCACGACGTCGTAGTGCTGCTCGCGCACTTCGTATGCGACTTTGCCGACGGTGACGATCTCGCGCACCCCGGGGGCGGCGGTCGCTACGAAATCGAGCACCGCCGCAATGGGCGTGACCGACGTGACGAAGGGAAGGTGCAGGTGGAGCTTGAGGTATTCCTTCAGCGAGGCTTCGGGCTCCACGGACGACACGAAGAGATGTGGGCGTACTTCGGCGGCGCGGAAGTTCGCGGATGACGCACCCACAAATCGGGCGGCGTCAATTCGTTCATCAAGGGTGCACAGCAAGGTGCGTCGTCCCGCGTCGGCGAAGGCGGACGCCAGCGCGGCGGCAATGAAGGACTTGCCCACGCCGCCTTTTCCCGTCACGACGACGAGATCGCGACGAGCAATGTCGCGAGCGGACATGTTTAGCTGTGGCCGAAGCCGACGCGACGTTCGCTGTTCGACGAACCGAAGTCCACGTAGGCGATACGGGCGGCGGGAATGCCGACGGTGCGGCCACGCTTGTCGGTGAGCCACAACACGCTGTCGCCACTCAGGGCAGTTTCCACGGCGGTCTGGGTGGCGGCGCGCGAGTCGTCAGCCATTTCCAGTTCGATTTCCTTCATCGCCTGAACAATTCCAATACGCAGTTCCATCTGAGGACCTCCTGAGGTAGCCCCATGTTACGGCCCTACGGCAGAATGGAGACATGGTGGACAACGTCAGTGAACGCAATCGCTTATGGGCCGCGACGATGGAGGGCTACGGCGATGACTCCATCACCCGCGCTCACCGCGACTCCGTGGCCCAGATTGCCGCGGCGGCCGGTCCCGAGGGTTTTCGTCGCGCCGACCGAGAGGCCGAGCAAGATCACCTACTGGCTCCCGGCGCGACGCGATCGCTCGGTGGCGGAAATCGCGCCATTGAGGAAGCACCCGATGACTTTCGTACCTGCTTTGAGCGCGACCGCGACCGCATTTTGCACTCCAACTCTTTTCGCCGACTCGCCGGCAAGACGCAGGTTTTCATCTTCCCCGATGACCACCAGCGCACGCGCCTGACGCACGCGCTCGAAGTTTCCCAAGTCGCCGGTGGCGTGGCACGCGCCACGGGACTCAACGTCGCCCTCGCCGAAGCCATCGCCATTGGCCACGATTGCGGCCACGGTCCCGCGGGTCACGCCAGCGAGGAAGCCTTCGACAAATTCGTGCCCGGCGGATTTGATCACGCACCGTGGGGTGCGGACGTGTCGCTACGTGGCCTCAACCTCTGCCTCGAAACTCTCGACGGTATTCGCAATCACAGTTGGAGTCGACCCGCGCCCTCTACTCCCGAAGGCGAAGTGGTCTCCTGGGCGGACCGTATTGCCTATGTCTGTCACGACTTTGAAGATGCCGTCTCGGCGGGCATCGTGCGCGAGGACCAGCTACCCGAGATCGTCGCGGAACGTTGTGGTCGACGTCGCGGCCAACAGTTGGGCGCGTTCATCAACGCCATGATTCGCACCATTCAGCGCACCGGCATCATCGGCATGGACGCTCCGTTCGCCGAAGCGCTGGCGGCATTTCGCACCTTCAACTACGAAAACATTTACCTTCGTGACGCCTCACGCGATCACGCCCACGTCGTGGTCGACATGTTGACCGACCTGGTGGAGTACTTCGCGCAACACAGCAACGAGATCCCGAACGTGGCGGAACGTGGCGGTCTCAAAGATGATGATCCGGTGATGGAGTCGGTGGCCTACGTGGCCGGCATGACCGACCGCTTCGCCTGTCGTCAAGCCGTCGCGGTTCTCGGTTGGGAGCCGTCTCGACTCCCCCGCGGCATCAACGACTAGGGCTGGGTCACTCCGTCAAAGCCCAGCGCAGGGGCCTCGTTGGTCGCCATCCACTGCGCACGCTTTTCGGTGGTGCGAACCGCGGCCTTGTGGTGCGTGAGAATCCAGAAGTGCCCCTGGTCGACGGCGTCATAGACGGCGTCGGCGAGCGTTTCGACTTCGATGCCCGCCTCGACGAAGCTCTTCGCCATGTCGTTCATGAAGGCGGCTTCGGGTGACTCGGCGTAGCTGCGTAGGTCCGACGGCAAGTTGCGCGTGGACTCGTGAATGCGAGTCTTGACGAATCCCGGACACAGAGCTGACACCTTGACCTTCGACTGACGAATCTGCAGGTCGTAGAAGAGCGATTCGCAAATACCGACAACGGCGAACTTGGACGCGTTGTACGGCGCCATACCGGGCACTCCACCGAGACCCGCGAGCGAGGCGGTGTTGATGATGTGGCCTTCGTTCTGCTCGAGCAGCAGGGGCAAGAACGCGTTCATGCCGCTAATGACGCCACCGACATTGACGTCCATGACCCAGTCCCACACCTTCTTCGAGGTGCCGATGGCCGAGCCAGCGGCCACGCCGGCGTTATTAAAGACAATGTGCGCGGTGCCGAATTCGTTGACCGCGACGTCGCGCAGGTTCAGGACGTCCTCTTCGCGACGTACGTCACAGTGCGCACCGACGACCTCGATGCCGCTCGCGCGAAGCTCCGTCACCACCAGAGCGAGGGGACCCTCTTCGATGTCCGCCAGGACCAACTTGGCGCCGTGCGCGGCGAACTTCTTCGCCGTGGCCAAACCGATGCCACTGGCGCCACCAGTAATGACGGCAACCTTGTCCTTGATGTCCATGGGACCCTCCGAATTAAACGAGCTTCAGCTCGCGACGGTACACCCGCGCGGGACCCTGGGCGGTAATGGTCGCGGCCAAGGCGTTAAACGCCTCCGCGACCTCGCTGGTCGGTGCCGAGACCATGATGGGCGCACCGTTGTCGCCGCCTTCGCGAAGACGAGTGTCGAGCGGAACCTGACCGAGCAGGGGCACGCCGAGGTCGCTGGCCAGAGCCGCACCACCACCGGCGCCGAAGATCTCGTACCGCTTGCCGTCATCGCCGGTGAACCAGCTCATGTTTTCGATGACGCCACGCACGGCCAACTTGAGCTTGCGCGCCGCGTAGGCGGAACGCTGGGCCACGCGCTGGGCGGCCGCCTGCGGGGTGGTCACGACGTACATCTCGATCTTCGGCACAATTTCACTCAAGGTGAGGGCCACGTCACCGGTGCCCGGCGGCATGTCGATGAGCAAGAAGTCGGGCTCG
>CAISIU010000160.1 GCA_903885505.1 uncultured Actinomycetes bacterium
CGAGATGGAAGAAATCTGCACGTGATGACCACCGCGGCCACCAAGGGCGGCCGCGAGCGCGCGAACCTCGCTCGGCCGATAGGCAATGGTGTCAATCGTCGCGTCAAAGTTCAGGCCGTCAAGTGCCGAGAGATCACCATGGCGGTCACCCACGAGGCGTGTGACCGAATCGGGAAAGTCCACCGGGGTGAGGCCTCGATTGATAACGGTGACGTCGTGACCCGCCTGCAGTGCCGACCAGGTGATGGCGCGACCGACGAATGATGACCCACCAGCGATTAACAGGCGCATGGCCCTCCCTTGACTATTCGTCAATGGTAAAGGGTGCGTGCACGCCACCGAGTTCGGTGCCCGCCGAGTGCAAGTCCGGCGTCTCACCGCGCGCAACCTGAGCGGAAAGGGCCGCTCGCTCCCAGCGCGACTCGACCTTGCCGTAGCGCCAGATTCCCAGCGATGCGAGCCAGATGGCGACGAAGAGGCCCACCACGATGAAGCCCGCCTTGTTGATGTCGAAGCTGGACGCGATGTTCCAGACGCCACCAGTGAGGTTGAGCTGCTGCGCCAGAACTTGGAGCAACTCCAAGGTGCCGATGTAGACGGCCACGACCACGGAGAGGCCCGTAATGGTGATGTTGTAGTACACCTTGCGAATGGGCTTGGCAAAAGCCCAGCCGTAGGCGAAGTTCATAAAGGAGCCGTCGAAGGTGTCGAGCAGGCTCATGCCGGCGGCGAACAAAATCGGCAAGCTCAGTAGCGCCCACAGCGGGAGACCGGAGGCGACCGACGATCCCGCCAGGACCAAGAAGGCGACTTCGGTCGCGGTGTCAAAGCCGAGGCCGAAGAGAACGCCGAGCGGGTACATCTTCCACGGAGCGTCGATAGAGCGAGCCAGCGGGCCGAAGAAGCGCATGAACAAGCCTCGCGCGTTGAGGTGCTTTTCCAACGTGGAGTCATCAAAAGTTCCGCGGCGCATTTCGATGAAGAGCTTCACGATGCCCCACAGCACCACGATGTTCAAGATCGCGATGAGATACAAGAAGCTCCCCGAGACCAAGGTGCCGACGAGTCCGCCGTAGTGGTGCAGCGACGAATTGTTATCGGTGACCTGGGTGCCCAGAGCCTTGATGCCGAGACCGAGAAACAGGGTCAACACGAACACGATGCTGGAGTGACCCAGAGAGAAGAAGAAGCCCACGCTCATCGGACGGCGACCTTCAGCCATCATCTTTCGCGTGGTGTTGTCGATGGCCGCGATGTGGTCGGCATCAAAAGCGTGACGCATGCCCAAGGTGTAGGCGAGCACGCCAGTGCCGAGTCCGAGTGCTTTGCCGCCACCCAGGCTGTAGTGATGGCCGGCCGCGTAGGCGAGAAGACCCCAGCCGAGAAGGTGCAGGAATCCGACGAATCCAAACATGGCGCTGACGCGCTGCCATTCGGATCGACTCAGGCCCATCTTGTATTTCGTGGGCGAAGGAGGGGCGAGTGTGGTCACCCCCGCAACTTAACGGGAATTATTCCTAATTAGGACACAGCCCCAATTAGGCCGGTGTTGAGCGAGAAAGTCCGGCTCGCTCACCGCGGGTGAGGAACTTGATAGCCATCTTGCGACTGGCCTCGTCGATCATCTCATCGCCGAACATCAGGGCTCCGGTGTTGTTTTCTTCGGTGGCGACGCGATAGGTCTCCAAGATGTCCCACGCGCGGTCGAACTGCTCCTGGGTGGGACTGTAGACCTCGTTCAAGACGGCGGCTTGGTCCGGAGTCAGCGCCCACTTGCCGTCGTAACCCAAGATCTTGGTGCGCTGGGCAAATTCACGCAGCGCCTCGTTGTCGCGCACCTTGAGGAAGGGTCCGTCAATGACCTGCAGGCCATTGGCACGGCCGGCCATCAAGATGCGAGAGAACACGTAGTTGAAGTGGTCGCCGGGGTATTCGGGGATGGCCACACCGCCGGTGAGCACCGGCATTTCAATGGACGCGGCGAAGTCCGCGGGTCCAAAGATGATGGTTTCGAGGCGCGGCGAGGCGGCGCAAATCTCGTCCACATTGATAAGGCCGCGGGCGGTTTCGATCTGAGCTTCGATGCCAATGTGGCCAATGGGCAAACCACAGTTCTTCTCCACCTGCGTCAGCAAGAGGTCCATGGCCACAACTTCCGCAGCAGATTGCACCTTCGGCAACATGATTTCGTCGAGACGCTCGCCGGCGTTACCGACGACCTCGATGATGTCGCCGTAGGTCCACTTCGTGTCCCAGGCATTCACGCGCACGCAGAGCACACGGTCATCCCACGGCAAGGTGCGAATGGCCTCGACAACGCGGGCGCGAGCCGCCACCTTCTCGTTCGGCGCGACCGAGTCCTCGAGGTCGAGGAAGGTCATGTCGGCGGTCACCGTGGGGGCCTTGGCCAAGAAGCGCTCGGACGATCCGGGCGTCGAGAGGCAGGAACGGCGGGGCAAGTTGCGAGAGCGTTGTGACATGCCGTGAAGGCTAGCGGCGCATAAGTCTTCCGTGAAACTTTCATCAACCTAAGGGGCGTATGTGTAAAACAAATACATTTACCGCCCCCTCCCGGGTGCCCCTCGGTAAAATGGGTTCATGTCCGACGTCGAGCGCCACGTGCGCCTCTCGACGCCTCGCTCTCGCGTTCGCCCGACCTTGCGGTCAGTCAGCGCTCTGGTGATGGCGACCTCGGTGAGCCTGTCGGCTCTGCTGGGTATCTCGACGCCCGCCGGCGCCTCCAAGATCAGCGAGGAGCGCGCTCGCGCGGCCGCCCTGTATCGCCAGCTGCAGACGATGAACATGCAGATTTCGGCGCTGGGCCAAAAGTATGACCGGGCGCAAAACGCCTACCAAAATCTGCTCACCGAAATCACCCACTTGCGCCAGACCGTCGCCGCTCAGCGCACTCAGGTGTCGACAAATCGCCGCCTGCTCTCTCAAGCGGCGGTGAACGCCTACGTCAATAGTGGATCGGCAATCGGCACCAGCCCCATCTTTAATTCCGACGCCAACACCACGGGGGCAACGTCGGTCTACACCCACGTTGCCGAGGGCAACATCCAAGACTCCGTGTCCAAGCTGCAGCTCTCCACGCTGCAGTTGACGCAAGAAAAGGAAATTTTGGCCCACCGCGTTGCCGCCGCTCGCTCGCAGGCCACCATCGCGTCTGCCGCCTTGCGCCAAGCGCAGGGGCTTCAGTCCAAGGTGGCTCGAGCGCTGGCGTCGGCGCGCGGGGTCATCGCCCAATACATTCGTCAGCAAGAAGCCGCCCAGGCGGCCAAGGACGCCGCCGCGTGGGCCAAGGCCCACCACGGCAATCATGGCGGCCTCGTCGCTCCCCCGCCGAATCGGTTCGCCGCCGCCGCGATCCGTTTTGCCATGTCCATGATTGGCGTCCCCTACGTATGGGGAGGCACGTCTCGTCACGGCGTCGACTGCTCGGGCCTCACCATGTTGTCCTGGCGCGCGGCGGGTGTCTCGCTACCGCACTACTCCGGCGCCCAAATGGCCGATACCGTTCGCGTGCCCCTGTGGGCTCTCAAGCCCGGCGACCTCCTCTTTTACGGTCGCGGTGGCTCCGAGCACGTCTCGATGTATCTCGGTCGCGGTCTCATGATTGAAGCGCCCACCTGGGGTCAGCGCGTGCACATCACGGGTGTGCGACTGGGCTGGGGCTTTGCGGGCGCCGGTCGTCCACGCCTCTAGTCGTGCGCCCCATCCCCGTCGTTTTTCATCTCGGTCCGTTGACTTTCCATACCTATGGTGTCGGCCTCGCCCTGACGGCTCTCTTGGCCCTGTGGTGGGCGGACCGACGACTGTCTCGTCACGGCATTGCGGCACCGCATTTTGCGCGCGATGTCTCGCTGCTTTTTCTCGTGGCCCTGATCGGTGCGCGCCTCGCGCACGTCGCCACGAATTGGTCGACGTACTCGCACCAGCCGGCCGAGCTCATCGCGCTGTGGCACGGCGGGCTGTCGAGCTACGGCGGCCTAGCGCTCGCGGTGCCACTCGCCGTGTGGCGAGCACCGACGTGGTGGCCCGGGACTAGTCGGCGACGCGTCGCCGACGCCTTGTCGCCGGTCATTGTCGGTAGCTGGGGCGTCGGCCGACTCCTTGGACCGCAGCTCATGGTGGGCGGCGGGGGTCACGTGACCTCCGCGTGGTGGGGAATGCACTACGCCGGACAAATGGGTGCGCGGGTTCCCGTTCCTCTCATTCAGGGCGCCGAGGACCTCCTTATTGCGTGGGTGGTGCTGCGCCTCGCGTCACGCGACCTGCCGGCGGGCTACCTCACCGCCGTGGCGATGGCCGCCTGGGGCCTGTGTCGCGCCGTGGATGAACTGTGGCTCCTCGGTGGCGGGGGCAACCTGGGATCACTGCTCGTGATTGTCAATTCACTGGTTCTGGTCGTAGGTGCGGCGCTATTGCTCGCCACGAGTGAGCGCCGTGCGAAACTGAGCGAGTGACCACTCCCCGCTTCGTTTTTACGCCTCGTCGTTTCAATCTCGCGCTCTTCGCTCTCGGCCTGGCCGGGCTCTTCGTGCGACTCGGTGGCCGACCCACCGGCACGCTTTTTCGCGACGATGCGTGGGTAGCTCTCTCGAGCCGAGTGCCACTACACACCGCGGTACACATGTTGGGCACCGCGCCGCTCTACAGCCTCTTTGTGCGTTGGTGGGTCGGCGTCGTCGGCCTCAGCCACACTGCCCTGCTCACTTTGCCCACTCTCATTGACGCAGCGATCGCGCCAATTCTCGTCACCGTGGTGGCGGCGTGGTGGGGACTACGACGCGACTACGCGCTGCTGGCGGGCTTTTTCATTGTCATCAGTCGCTCCGACATCATGTACGCGACGCACCTCAAGCCCTACGCCCACGACCTCATCGCGGGCATTCTCGTCTTGGCCGCGGGCGAATTCGCTCGTCGCGGTCGCTCCGCGTGGCCCTTGGTCGCCCTCGCGGTGGCCACCTTCGCCACCTCGTTCACCATTGCGCCGGTCATTGCGGGATCCCTCGTGGCTCTCGTTCGCGCTCGCCGTCGTGACTGGCGCCAGCTGTCGCTGCCGATTGGGCTCATTGGCGCCGCCTGCGTGAGCATCTACTGGGCCGCGCGTGGGGACGTCACCGCGCGCCTTCACCACTCGTGGGCGGGCTACTACGTGGACTGGTCAGGGCCCGGCGCACTCTTTCATTCGCTGAACCGCATCGGCCAAGGCGTGCTCTGGGGTTTCACCGACACCACGCCCCACCTTCACGTCCCGGGCCTCGGCAGTTTGATTGAGATTCTCGTCGCCACGCTCATCATCACCGGACTGATTACGTCGCGCCAACTCTCGGCCGCTCGGTGGTCGCTGATCTTCGCGCTGGCGGCCTCGACCTTGGCGCTGGCGCCGTTGGGCACGGGCCGCACCGACGCCTACTTGCACCCCGCGCTCGCGTTGCTGGCGGCGGCGGGCGCCAAGTGGTGGATTACGCAGCTCGCTCGTTATGGGCGCTACGCCGCCATCGGCGGACTGGCCGTGTTTTGCACTCTCTCCCTCGGTGACCGTGTGCTCTATCACTTCACCTACCCCGGTGGTGACCTGCGGCCCGTGGCGGCGGCAGCCCAGCAACTGCAGCGTGCCGGTGGCACCGTGCTGATTGAGGGCACGGCTCGATGGCCCTGGGCCCTTTACGAAGCCTCGAATTTACGCATCGGGTTCTCGGCGGACTACAACACCGGCTTTTATCCCGTCATCTCGGACCCGCAGGTGGTCGTAATGCGCGGTTCAAAGATTGAGGGCAACTACAGCCCCACGCGCATCGTGAGTCACTTGCATCACGCACCCACG
>CAISIU010000161.1 GCA_903885505.1 uncultured Actinomycetes bacterium
CGGCGTGAGTGCGGGCAGCATCGTGCTGACTCCCTTTAATTGCGACGCCGAGTTCAACCGGGGCGTGGCCCCCGACGGCCACGAAATGCGCGAACTCGGAACTTCCGCGCTCGGACAGGTCGATTTCGCCCTCTGCGTGCACTACGACAATCCCGATCCCATCTTTGAGGATCACACGATGGAGCGTGTCTTGCCGTGGGCATCAGAGTTGCCGTATCCGACCTATCTCATCGATGATGAGACCGCCATCAGCGTGGCTGATGGACAGGTCGCCGTTATCAGTGAAGGCCACTGGGACCGTATTGAGGGTGCCGCGAACTAGGCGCGACGCGAGCGGCTGACGCGCCAGAGCAGCGCGCCGAGCAACAAGAGTGCTGACCCCGCCGTGACCCAGTCCACTGACGCGGCACCCGTATGGGGCAGTGTTGACAAGGTCGTGGTGGTGGTGCTGGGCACCGGAATCAGCGTGGTCGTCGTGCTGGTGACCTCCGCCAAGGTGGTGGCCGATTGAGGGGTCGATGCGGCCGGAGTGCTCGCGTTGTTCATGACCGGCGTCACCGTGACGACGTAGGTCGTCGCCGGGCTGAGCGAGCTCAGCGCGCAGGCGAAGGTGGGTGCGGTGGCGGTGCAGGTCACGCCCGTGCCGGAGTCCACGACGTAGTTCGTGATGAGCGGCGAAAAATAGCTGTCGCTCGGCTGGGTAAAGGTCACCGTCAATGAATCAAGGTTCGGAGTGATGGTGCTGATGATCGGTGCAATATTGCTCACCACGAGGTGAAGGGTGGACTCTTTTTGGATGTTGTAATCCGAAAGCGTTCGACCGTCTTCCAACTGCTTTCCCGCGAAAATCAACCGCTGGGCGCTGGGAGGAACACCAATTTTGTCCTGAATCTTCGCCTTGATGTTCTCAATGGCGTCTCCGGGCTCAGTGTCGAGGGTGATGGTCGCACCTTGGAGAGTTTTCACGAAGATTTGCACGGCCGAAGTGTACTGAGATTCGTTCGTGACGCCCTGGTGAACTAAGGGGATGAGTAGCCTTGATGCACACTCGGCACTCGTTTTTGTGCCCAGAAAGGTCTTTGTGAGTAACCCCCTTCGCACGTGCTTTACCGGATTTCTCCTCGCGACCAGCGTGCTGGTCGGTGCCGGATCATCGAGCGTCGCTAGTGCCGCGATCACGACCACCGGCGCGTGGCGCGCCACGCCGGTGGCCGCGTCGACACCCACCATTGGCATGTCCACCTTTGGCGTGGTGAATGGCCGCCCTCTCTTCATCGGGGTCGACAACTCGGGCACGGAATACCTGTCGCGAAACGCGCTGACGTGGACCGCAGCGGGACCGGCCTACGCCTCGAGTTTTCCGAGTGGAGCTCATCGTGTGGCCTACGCCAATGGCACGTGGGTGGCCACCACCACGACCGCGATCTGGTTCAGCCCGGACGGCCAGACGTGGTCGGCCACGACTGATAACAGCACGGTGGCGACGGGCACTCCCGGAATCGGGACCTACACCTCTCTCGTGGGAACGCCCGGTGGCTTCTTCGCGCTAACGACGACCGGCTACGTCACTACCTCCAGCGATGGGCAGAACTGGAAGGACTTCGCGAACGCGTCGGGAGCGGGTCTGTATTGGCAGAGCATCACCAGTGACGACCAGGGAGCGTCCATCGTGATTGCCGGCCGCAACAATCAATGCACCGCGTCATGTAAACCCGCCCTGCTCGAATACGGACTCGACGCTCCGGGAGTGGCAACCCTGGCCGCACTACCGCTGGCGAGCCAAAGTAAGGCGCACTGGACCACGGTTCTCTACGTGCCGACGGGCACCTATCTCGCCGTGTCGGACACGGGAGTGGTCGTCACCTCCGGCGACGGAGCTAATTGGGACCCCTCCGCGTCATTTTCTGCGGCCCCGAGTTGGATAACGGTCTACAACAACGAGTTCTACGCCCAGGTGGGCACCACCGTGTTCTCCTCACTCGACGGCATGGCGTGGACCAAGGAAGCCACCGTGCCGGTCAGCAGTGCGGTGGCGGTGGGTGGTGGTCGACTCGCGATTCGAAGTGCGAGCACCCTGACCTTCACCGGCACCGACATCGTGCCGGCCACGATGGGTAGTTCTATTCCGGTCGCGGTCGCGCCTCTAGCCTTGGTCTCGAACAACAACAGCGTGTATGAACTCACCACGGACGGCACGGTGAATCAAGCGGGTACTGGTGGCGGATCTTTCACGCCGCTGGTGACGGGTGTCTCATCGCCAGCCAACCTGGCGGTGGCGGGCAGCACCATGGTGATCTCCGGCATTGACACGATTCGCTCGTTTAGCTATTCCGGCGGCAGCTGGAAGGCGGGGGCGACCGTGGGTGGCTTCAGCTTCCTCACCGACGTCGCGATTGCCGCCGGATCTATCTGGACGGTGGACTCTGACAATGGTGAGCTCTACCGCATCACCGGCACCAAGGTCACCCCTATTGCGACGGTGGGTACCTTGCCGAACACCATGTGCACCGACAGTGCCAATGTCTGGGTCGCGGACAGCGCGGACAACATGGTGGTGCGTTACGGCATTGCCGCCGCGAAGACCACCAACATTCCCCTGATCGGCTCACCGGCGGCGATTGCTTGCGACGGCAGCAGCGTCTGGGTCGTGACCAACAGCACTGACGCACTCGTTCAATTGAACGCCACCACGGGTGCCGTCACGCACACCTTCGGCACGGGGGCGACCCCGGTCGCCGTCGAGAGCGACGGCACCTCCGTGTGGGTGTCGAACTCCGACAGCAGCGTGACGGCGGTCGATGTTGCGTCCGCCAGCATTACGGGGACCTACCAGTTCGGTGGCTTTTCGTCTGGTGGCCTCATCGCGGCCACGAAAACCACGGTGTACATGGGTAATTACACCGACAACCAAATCGGCATCCTCAATCGCGCTCCCACCACTCCGACTCAGGTCACCGCGACGCCGTCCGATCGAGGCGCGACCATCTCGTTTACCACGAGTGGCGTGCCCACGGGATATCAGTACTCCCTCGATGGCGGCCTCAGCTGGTCGAACGAGTTCGATGACCCCTCGTCGCTGACCGGCACGACGGGAACTCTGTCGGGACTCACACATGGCACGTCCTACTCACTCCTCCTGCGCACCTTTGGTCTGACGGGAACCAGTGGCATTAGTTCCCCGATCACTTTTACGCCTCGTCCGGCACCGGTGACGCCCGGCGCGCTCAAGGTCACGTCCGTGACCTACGGCCCCGCGGCCATCACGGTGAACTACACCCAACCCACGAGCACCGGGTCGGGACCTCTCACGACGTGGGCGCTCACGTGCAAGTCGACCAATGGCGGCACCACGGTGACCGCGACGACGACCTCATCGGCGACCACGTCGCTCACGGCGAGCAAGTTGACGGCGGGGAAGAGCTATTCCTGCAACGTCATCGATACCAATAGCGGTGGATACAGCACCAGTGCGGCGGTCACCCTGCCGGTGAGCACCGGTTTTGCTCCCGGCTTTGGCCGACAGGCGAGCGGCCTCTTTATTCCCGACGCCGCCCCGGCGGCCCCCGCCGCGGTGACGGCCACGAGGGGTAATCAGAGCCTGGTGGTGACCTGGTCGGCCCCCGCCGCCAACGGCGGATCGGCGCTCACGGGATACGTCCTCACGACGACGCCCAGCGTCACTCTTCCCACGAGCTGCGCACACCTCACGGCCACGTCGCCCAAGACCTGCACCCTGACTGGTCTCACGAACGGCACGAGTTACGTGGTGCGCGTCGCGGCGACCAACGTTGTGGGTACCGGAGCCGCGGCCGTGGCAGCGGCCGTCACCCCCGCGAGTGCGCCGGGCATTCCCGTGATCACCAGCGTGGTGGCGGGCAGCAAGCAACTCACCGTGACCTGGACCGATGGGGCCAGTAATGGCAGTGCACTGACGACGCGAACCGTCACCTACAGCGCCACGGGTCAACCCACGGTGAGCGTGAACGTCGCGTCCGGTAATTCACTGTTGATCAC
>CAISIU010000162.1 GCA_903885505.1 uncultured Actinomycetes bacterium
CTATAACGAGCCGGCCAATGCTTTTGTCGCGGGTTTCTTGGGCTCACCGGGAATGAATTTGGTCGCGGGTGAGCTTCGTCAGGGTCAGATTTTCATTGGTGACGACCTCGTCGGCACCTCGTCAGTGTCTGACACTCGCGACGTCACGGTGGGTATCCGAGCGGAGAGCCTCGAGATTTCGACCACGGGGTTCGCGGCCACGGTGCTCGTGGCGGAAGAGTTGGGCGCTGACGTTCACGTGGTCTGCGAGACGGCGACGCACGAGCGCGTGGTGGTGCGTCAGCCTCAGCACGCCACCGTCCCCCAAGCGGGCCAGTCCGTCACTATTGCCCCCACCGGGAAGGTCTACGTGTTCGACCGCCACTCGGGTGAGAGAATCTCATGAGTGCTCGCGCGTCGCTGGTGCCGGGCGGATCGGTCTTTCGTCGCCGCCGTGACGGTTGGTTGGGCCTCGCTCTCGTGCTGCCCGCACTGATTATTTTTGCCGGCTTCACGTACTACCCCTTTTTTAAGAACTTCCAGATGGGGCTGTTTAAGGCGGCGCCGTTCCCGAACCTCCCCAGTCGCTACGTGGGCACGGCGCAGTTCACGACGATGCTCGGAAGCGCGGACTTTTTGGACTCGGTGAAATCCACGGTGATTTACGCCCTGATCACCGTTCCCTTGGGTGTCATCGGCGGCCTCGTGATGGCGGTACTTGCTCACCAGAAGCTTCGCGGCATCCGAATCTTCCGCACGATTTTCTCGAGTTCCGTGGTGTCATCAGCGGCGGTCGCGGCGGTGGTCTTCCAGGTCATCCTCAGCCCCCAAACCGGCTACCTCCAAGCACTGGGCATCCATCTGCCGGACATCACGTCGTCGCCGACCTGGGGCTTGCCCGCCATGGCTCTGGTCTCGGCGTGGCAGTTCGTTGGCCTCGCTTTCATCATCTTGACGGCGGGGCTTCAGAGCTTGCCAGACGAAATTATGGAGGCGTCGCGCGTTGATGGCGCTACCGCATGGACGCGCCTGTGGCGCATCACCTTCCCGCTCTTGTCGCCCACCATTTTCTTCTGTGGTGTGGTCGGTGTGATCTTCTCGCTGCAGAGTTTCGGCCAGATTGACATCATGATCGGCACGTCCGGCGCGACCTATACGCACACCAACGTCTTGATCTACGCGATCTACCGCTTACTTCACGTGAGCCAGAACACCGGTCTCGCGGCGTGCTACTCCATCGCACTTTTCGTGATCACACTTCTCGTGACCTTGATTCAGTTCCGACTGCTCGAAAAGAGGGTTCACTATGCCCACTAAGCGTCTTGCTCGCACAATCAGCCGCTATCTCCTGCTCGTCGTGATCGCCGCCATTGTGGTGTTTCCGTTGTACGTCTTGTTCTCAGGATCACTGATGACCCTGAAGGAGATTTCCTCTATCCCCCCTCAGCTCATCCCACTTCACCCCGTGTGGAAGTCGTATAGCGAGGCATTCAACACGGGCAATCTCGGCCAGTATCTCGCGGTCTCTCTGGGCCAGTCGGCCCTCATCACTATCGGACAAGTGGTGACCTCCATTTCGGCGGCTTTCGCCTTTGCCTACATTGCCTTCCCCTTCAAGCGGATTCTCTTCGCTCTCATGTTGGCGACGTCGATGATCCCCTTCGAAGTCACGGTGATTGCCAATCTCCAAACTGTGCACTCCCTGCATGTTGACGAAACGATGCAGGGACTCGTCATCCCCTTCCTCGCCACCGGCTTTGGCATTTTCCTGATGCGCCAGGCCTTCATGCAGATTCCGAAGGAGATGCACGAAGCGGCCATCATCGATGGTTACGGTCCGTGGAAGTACTTGTGGCGAGTGGCGGTGCCCCTCGCGCGTCCATCAGTGGCGGCACTGGCTGTTTTTGGATTCCTGGGTGCGTGGAATCAGTACCTCTGGCCACTTCTCGAAACGGGCAACAACACGAGCATTCAGACCATCCAAATGGGTATTCGCCAGGTGGGTGGCACTATCTCTACCGCCAATCTCACCTTGGCGGCCGGAGTGATCGCCACGGCGCCACTACTTGTTCTCTTGGTCTTCTTCCAAAAGCACTTGATCCGTAGCTTGACCGCGGGTGCCGTTAAATAATCTGCCCGAAGGCCAAATGTCACTCGTCGTTAACCCATGCCCCCTACATTGCGAGGCATGAGAACCTCATCTTTGACCAAGGTTGTGGCGAGCTTCGCGCTCGCGGCAACGTCGTTAACTTCAGCCACCCTGCTGAGCGGTGCGTCCGCCCAGGCGACCACGTCGTGTGACCCGTCCCTCGTGGCGAAGTCCTCCAGCACGATCAACATCACTTTCGAAGAGTCAATGCCCGGTGGTGCCGTGAGCGGCACCGGTAACCACGGCGTCCTTGTCGACCTCATTAACCAGTACAACGCGAGCCAGCACAAGGTGCACGTCACCGACTCAAACGACGCCGGTGGCTACGGTGCCACGTGGACCAAGTACACCGCGGATTTGGCGAACGGTGGCTCGGGTGCTCCCGAGGTCGTGCAGTTCGACCAGTTCGACTCGCAAGAAGCAGTCGACACTCAGTCGCTGATCCCCGTCTCTTCCTGCATCGCGGCTGACCCCGCATTCCAGAAGGACAAGAAGAACCTCGTCCAGAAGGCCCTGAACGCCTATGTCGTGTCGGGTACTCAGGCGGGCATGCCGTTCTCGGTCTCGACTCCGGTGATGTACTACAACCTCCAGGCGTTCAAGAAGGCGAAGATTGCCAAGGCCCCGACGACCATGGACCAGCTCATTGCGGACGAAGCGTTGCTCCAAAGGGCTGGCTACCGCTACGGCGTCGCGATCAAGAAGGACCCGTGGCTGACTATGGCATGGCTCAGTGTCAACGACCAGGCTTTCGTGAACAACGGCAACGGCCACAGCTCGCGCGCGACTGCCACCACCTTCAACAACTCGACCACGCAGCAGTACTGGAGCAAGGTTCAGACCATCATCCGTAACGGTGGACTGGCGAGTTCCTTGACGGGTTCGTTGACTCAGGCCTACGCCAACATTTTCGCCATCGCGAACGACCAGGCGGGCATCACTTTCGACACCACCGCAGCGCTGGGATCTATCTCCTCGGCTCTGCCCCTGTTCAAGAACGTGACCTTGGGTGTCGCTCCGTTGCCGACCTTGAGTGGCAAGACCACGGGCTCGATGTTGCCCGCCGGTAACGGACTGTTCATCCCCAAGTACGGCACGGCCGCTCAGGTGTCTGCCGCGTGGGACTTCATCAAGTTCCTCACCAGCAAGACCTCAATGGCTAGCTGGGCCTCGCGCACCGGTTACCTGCCGATTCGCACCGACTCGCAGGCTGCCTGGAAGACGGCTCTGAAGAAGCAGATCTCGTGGTACCAGGTTGCTTTCGACCAGTTCTCGAAGGGTCTGAACGACAACAACACGCAGGGACCGGTGATCCCGGACTACGAGCAAGTGCTCGCGGACTTCGGCCCGACGCTCGACGCGTTGACCCAGTCGCCGTGGCCGTCTGCCTCGACCGAGCTGCAGCACGCACAGAACACGACGACCTCTGACATCCAGAGCTACAACTCGTCACTCGGCTACTAGTCGAACCTTTTAAAAGTGGCCCAGCTCGAGAGAGCTGGGCCACTTTTGTTATCCCTCGACGTTCATGGCGGGACTGCCAGAATGAGGGTCGTGCAAAACTTTCTCATTCAACACGGCTACATCGCCATCTTTGTTCTCGCGATGATGGAATCCATGTGCATTCCCGTGCCCTCAGAACTCTTCTACGGACTCGGTGGTGCCCTCACCGCCGCGGCCTTTGTGGCCTCCACAGGTAGCCACGCTCAACCCCTCAGCGTGGTGGCCGTGATTATCTCGGGTGTAAGCGGCGAACTCTTCGGAGCGTTGATTTCGTACCACGTCGGTCGTTATGCCGGTCGGGCCTTGGTGGATCGCTACGGCAAGTACATCTTGCTGAGCCACAAGGATCTCGACTCTGCCGAACGCTGGTTCGCTCGTTTTGGCGTCTGGTCCATTCTGTTCGGCCGAGTCGTTCCGGTCGTTCGCTCCGTTATTTCGCTGCCGGCCGGAGTAGCTGAGATGTCGCGTGGCCGCTTCGCACTATTTACGGTGATTGGTGACTCACTGTGGGGCACCATGCTCGTTCTCCTTGGTCGCACTGCCGGAAAGAACTGGGACCACCTCACGCACACCATGAAGGCGATCCAATATCCGGTCATTGCCATCATCGTGCTGGGCCTGGGTTACGGCTTTTGGCACCGCTGGCGTGGCGTGCGCAGTTCGCAGCAGTCGTAAGGATCGAGACAGCCGCTCCCACGAGGAGCGCGAACGATTAGCTAATCGCCGGTTCGTCGGAATCGCCCACCAGCGCACAGCCGGCGTCGGCCCAGGCCAACATGCCGCCCTCGGCATTTACGGTCTCGAATCCTCGTTCGGCCAAAAACTCCGCTGCTCGACGTGAGCGTCCACCTGAACGACAGACGCACACGATGAGGACATCGTCCGGGAGCGTGTCAAAACTGTCGGGAATGAGGGCCAATTCAAGGTGGTGGGCACTGGGGAAGTGGCCGACGTTCCATTCATCGTCAGTGCGAACATCGAGAAGGTAGGCGCCGTCAGCCAAGAGATCGAGGGCAGTTTCGTAGGAAACATCGGCGATGGGGGTCATGAGGCTCCTTGCAGCCATGGGGGACGACCAGAAACATAGTCTGGAGACATGAGCGCTGCGACCTTCACGACCCAGCCGGCGGCGAGTTACTTGTCGGCCCTGGACTATCCGCTGTCGATTTTCCTGTTGGACGTTCGCGAGCCCGACGAATTCGCCGACTGGCGCATTGAGGGTGCCGTCAATATTCCCTTAGGCCAGATTGAGGAGCGACGCGATGAACTCCCTGCCGATCAGCGGATTGTCGTGATGTGTGCTCGTGGTGCCCGCGCCACGTCGGCGGCCGAGATACTCGCGTCGCACGGCATCGCCACTGAGGTCTTTGAAGGCGGCATGGCGGCGTGGGGTTCGACCTACGAGGCGGTCACGGAGACTCGTGGCGGCGCCACGGTGGTGCAGGTGCGCCGACGTGGCAAGGGTTGTCTGAGCTATCTCGTCGGCGCGGGTGATCGCTGTTTGGTCATTGACCCTTCGGTCGACCTGGAGGAATACACGCAGCTCGCCGCGAACCACGGATGGAACATCGTCGCCATTGTGGATACTCACCTGCACGCCGATCACGTCAGTGGTGCTCGCGCCTTGTCGGCCGCTACGGGTGCCACTTTGTATCTCAGTCCTCACGACCCTTTCGCGTTCTCCTACGAACCGCTGCGAGATGGATTTGAGATCGAGCTCGCGCCCGGCGTCGCGGTGACCGTCTCGGCCATTTCTGCTCCCGGTCACACCGAAGGTTCGACGCTGTATCGACTGGGTGACGAGGCACTATTCACCGGTGACACCTTGTTCCTGGAGAGTGTGGGACGTCCCGACCTCGCCGAGCAGGCCGAAGCGTTCGCTCACCACCTGTGGCAATCACTGCACGAGCGTGTGCTGCCCTTGCCCGACCAGATGCAGATTTTGCCGGCCCACTACGGCGCGGCCGTTGAAGTTCGCCATAACCAACTCGTGACCAGGACCTTGGGCGAACTGCGGGCGACGTTGCCGGCGCTGGCGTTACCGGAAGACGAGTTTGTCGCCTGGGCCATTAGTCACGTCAAGGACCGCCCCCCGAACTATCGCGACATCGTCAAAATCAATGCGGGCGATAGCTACACCAGCGAACAAGTGGCGGGACTCGAACTCGGACCGAATCGCTGCGCCATCGCTCAATAGGGTTTCCTTGGTAAAAATCCCCGTTCGCTGATGCGAACGGGGATTTTTTTGTTGCGGTCGATTTACGGGAATAGGCCGCGCAAGGTGGTCGCTTCGGCGATGCGCTCCACGCCGACGGCAATCGCGGCATCGCGGAATGACACGCCCCATTGGAGGCGCTTCGCCCACACGTGGTCGAACGCTGACTGCATGGTCTGCTCAAGGCGGCGAGCGAAAACCTCTGGCTCCCACAGGAAGCCTTGAAGGTCCTGGGCCCACTCGAAATAGGAGGCAACGACGCCACCGGAGTTCGCCAGAACGTCGGGCACCGCGATGATGTTGCGTTCCTTCATGACCGCCGATCCCTCGCCGGTCGTGGGCCCGTTGGCGGCCTCGACCACAATTTTCGCGGCCATTGAATTGGCGACGGCTTCGGTGATGACACCACCCAGAGCGGCGGGAATGGCGACATCGCTCGGAATGTCAAAGAGCTTTTCGGCGGGCACGACGTCAGCGCCGGGGTAGCCGACCACGGTGTGGGCGTCGAGGAAGTGCTGTTCGAGAATGGCGGGGTCGATGCCACCGGGAACGGAGATGGCACCCTTGATATCAGCGACGCCGACGACCTTCATGCCTCGATCCGTCAGCAGGCGCACCAAGGGGGCGCCGACTTTGCCGTATCCCTGAATCACCACGCGCTTGCCCACCGGGTCTTCGCCCAAGTTGCGCAAGGTGGACAACGTGCAGATGGTCACGCCCACGCTGGTGGCGCCAGCGTGGCCCAAGGTGCCGCCGATCGCGAGGGGCTTACCCGTCACGACGCCGAAGGAGTTGTGGCCGCGCAGCATGGAAATGGTGTCCATGATCCAGCTCATGACCTGCGTGTCGGTGTTGATGTCGGGCGCCGGAATGTCGCGGTCCGGTCCGATGAACTGCGCGATATCAAAGGCGTAGCGACGAGTGAGTCGCTCCAGTTCGCTACGAGACAGTTCGGTGGGGTCAACCTTCACGCCACCCTTGGCGCCGCCGTAGGGGATGTTGACGACTGCCGTCTTGATGGACATGTCGGCCGACAGAGCCGCGATTTCATCGCGATTGACGCTCTGGTGAAAACGGATACCGCCCTTACCGGGGCCGCGACTCGTGTCGTGCTGGATTCGCCAGCCGGTGTAGACCTCGATGTCGCCGCTGTCTTTGCGTACCGGGACGGCGACCTCGAGCACTCGCTCGGGGGTCACAATTCGCTGGATGAGCCCCCGGTCGAGTTCTAGTAGCGATCCTGCGCGTTCAATGAGGTCGACGACTCGCAGCCACGGATTGAAGTCTTCGTCGCTGAGATTGCCTTGCGGAGTGACCACGTTGTCACCGGTTCCTTTCATGAAAGTCCACCTGTGAGCGTAGGCCAAGTGCCGGTGAGCGATAGGGTACGGCGGAGCGAAAGTTAAGGATTTATTCGTGAAGATTTCGACACAACTCAGTTACGCCGGTGGATTCAAGGAAGCCGCGCGCGACGTCGCCGACATGGAAAAGGCCGGCCTCGATTTGGTCTGGGTGGCCGAGGCCTACGGCTTCGATGGTCCGTCACTCATGGGCTATTTGGCAGCCCTCACCGACAAGGTCGAGATTGGTGCGGGCATCTTGCCCATCTACACCCGCACGCCGACCTTGATTGCCATGACGGCGGCCGGTATCGACGCCTTGTCCGACGGTCGCTTCCATCTCGGTCTCGGTGCGTCGGGCCCGCAGGTGATCGAAGGTTTCCACGGCATTCCCTACACGAACCCCCTCGGACGAACTCGTGAAATCATCGAGATTTGTCGCGACGTGTGGCGTCGTGAAGCTCCTCTCGTCCACCAGGGCAAGAACTACACCCTGCCGCTCCCGCCGGAAAAGGGAACAGGCCTCGGTAAGGCCCTCAAGATCATTGCCCACCCCGTTCGTTCCGAGATTCCCATCTGGATCGCGGCCCTGGGTGAGAAGAACGTGGAGCTGACGGCCGAAGTTGCTGACGGCTGGATGCCCATTTTGTACATTCCGGAAAAGGCCAATGACGTGTGGGGCGCCCCGCTGTCGGCCGGCGCGGCCAAGCGCGACAGCTCGCTGGGTGATCTCATGACCGTCGCGGGTGGCCTTTTGGCTATTGGCGAAGGCGAGGACATCTTGAAGCTCCGCGACCTGCAGCGCTCGATGATCGCGCTGTACGTCGGTGGCATGGGTGCCAAGGAAAAGAACTTCTACAACGAACTCGCGTGCCGTTACGGCTACGAGAAAGAAGCCAAGGAGATCCAAGATCTCTACCTGTCCGGCAAGAAGCGCGAAGCCGAAGCCGCTGTTCCGGCGGAGTTTTGCGAGCTGACCACCTTGATTGGCCCGAAGAACTACGTGGCCGAGCGCATCGCCGCCTTCGAGGAAGCGGGTGTGACGCACTTGGGAGTCCACCCGTTGCCGCAGTTGGGTCAGACCAACGCCAGTCTCATCGAAACTGTCAAGGACATCGTGGGCGACTAAGTCGCACTACGACATGAAGGAGAAAAGGTGAGCACCACCCCTACTGCTGCGGAGCAGAATGTCATTCATGACGCCAATGGCGAGACGGGCTATCGCCGGGACGTCCAAGGCTTGCGCGCCATTGCCGTCGTCTTGGTGATCTTGGCGCACGCCAAGATTGGCTTCTTCGGTGGTGGATTCATCGGCGTTGACGTTTTCTTCGTTATCAGTGGCTTCGTCATCACCGGCCTGTTACTGCGCCAGCCATCGCACGAGTTCGCGCGCAACCTCGGCATTTTCTACGCTCGTCGAATCCGCCGCATCATGCCGGCGGCGACGGTAGTTCTCATTGCCACGGTGGTCGCGACGTACTACTGGCTCGGCGCCTACTCGGGTGTCCAGCTCGACACGGATGTGCGCTGGGCATCGCTGTTCTCGGCGAACTTTCACTTCATCTCGCTGGGGACGAACTACTTCACCGCGGGTCTGCCACCATCTTTGATCCTGCACTACTGGTCCTTGGCCGTTGAAGAGCAGTTCTACTTCTTCTGGCCCTTGGTGGTCTTTACTATCGCCCTGATTGTGCGTGGCCGCCATCACCGGTGGGCCGTCTCGGGCGCTCTCGTGGTCATTATTGCGGCATCGGCATGGTGGAGCTACCACGAGACCCTGATTAACTCTGTAACCGCGTACTACTCACCTTTCACTCGATTCTGGGAACTGGCCGTCGGTGCCCTCGTCGCCACGATTCCTCTCGCTCCTCGCGTGATTCCCGCATGGTTCCGCGCCCTCATTGGCTGGGCGGCCATCATCGTTATTGGCTGGTGCTCGGTCAAGATGACCGACCTCGGCGTCCCGGGCACCATCATGTGGTGGCCCGTCGGCGCGACGGCTCTGCTCATCTACACCGGTGGCAACGACGTGGCGTATTCGCCCTCGCTGCACCTCGCGACGAAGCCCTTCACCTGGATTGGCGACCGTTCGTATTCGCTCTACTTGTGGCACTACGGCTGGCTGATGATTCCCGCCGCCTACGCCACCACCCCGATGAGCGCCAGCTCGCGTGCGGAGCAGATCGTCGGCGCACTGGTGTGCTCCATGCTGTCGTATGACCTCATTGAAAACCCACTGCGACGCTCGACCTTCTTGAACCGTCACCCGTGGTTGAGTCTGCCCATCTTGCTGGTGTGCATCGGCAGCGCGTGGCTCACCGCGTGGCTCTGCCAGACTTATTGGATCTAGTCACTCATGCCTCGCGCTCAGATCCAGCCCGCATTGTGGTTTGAGACCTGGGGCGAGCCCTCGGGCCAGCCCTTGCTGCTGATTAGCGGTCTGGGCATGCAGGTCACAGGGTGGCCACAGGGCTTCATTGACGCGTTAGTAGCGGCGAATTTTCACGTCCTCGGATATGACAATCGCGATGTCGGCCTCAGTGACTGGTTTGATCACGAGGGGTTGCCAGATATGACCGGCGTGCTCTTCGGCACCGCCCCCGCGCCGTATCTCATCGCCGACATGGCCGATGATGCCGCTCGTTTGATGGCTCACGTGGGCTGGGACAGCGCTCACGTGGTGGGCGTGTCGATGGGCGGAATGATTGCCCAAGAGTTCGCGATTCGCCACCCTCATCTCGTTCTCTCGCTGACCAGCATCATGTCGACGCCCCACTTACTGAGTGCGGGTATGTCAACGCCCGAGGTGATCGAGGGAATGCTGAAGCCGCGTAGCGAGGATTTGGAGACCTTCCTGGAGGAAGAGCTCGCCTCATGGCAACTCACCGCGGGCCCGGGTTACCCGCCGGACGCGACGTGGGTTCGTGAACAAGCGGTGACGGCGCTGAATCGTGCTCGCCACCCCGAGGGGGTGCAGCGTCATCTCGCCGCCATCATTGCGTCACCTGACCGTCGTGAGGGTCTCGGAGGAGTCACCGCGCCTACATTGGTGCTGCACGGCGAGGACGACCCCTTGGTTCAAATCGATGGGGGCGAGGCGACGCATGCGGCCGTGGCGCACAGCACCTTTCACCGCTACCCAGGATTAGGTCACCAGATTCCGGAACCTCTGTGGGATGACGTCGCCGCGCGCATTAGCGCCGTGGCGGCACAGGCTTAAATCGCCGAGTCGCGGCCACCCGCGTCAATCCAAGACTGATACATCCCGGCGTATTTACCCCCGAGGGCAACGAGTTCGCGGTGCGATCCCGCCTCGACGATGCCGCCGTGGTCGACCACCACGATGCGGTCGGCACGCTGAGCGGTCGTGAGGCGGTGGGCGATCAAGATGGCGGTGCGGCCTTCCAAGATCCGGTCCAGGGCACGTTCAATAACAGTCTCGCTCTGAAGATCCAGCGAGCTCGTGGCTTCGTCGAGAACCAAGACGCGTGGGCGAGCCAAGAAAGCACGACCGAGAGCCAGCAGCTGACGTTCTCCAGCGGAGAGTGTTTGGCCGCGCTCGTGCACCACGGTGTCAAGGCCGCGAGGCAAACGCGTCACGAGGTCACGAAGGCCCACGAGGTCAACGGCCTCGTCGATTTCCTCATCGGTGGCACCGGGACGACCGAAGCGAAGGTTGCTGCGCAGGGTGCCGGCAAATAAGAAGGGCTCCTGGGGCAC
>CAISIU010000163.1 GCA_903885505.1 uncultured Actinomycetes bacterium
ACGGGTTTCGCGAATTCCCGCGATGGCCGCGCGAGCCGCCGCCAAGGTGGTGAGGCAAGGAACCGTGTGACGAGAACTGGCCGCTCGAATTGCCATGCCGTCCGCGCGAGCGCCAGAACCTGATGGCGTGTTCACGACCAGGTGGACAGCGCCGGAGGCGAGCAGGTCGACGGCGGACACGGCGCCATCGGCGACCTTCCCGACTTCAACGTCAACAGCTATTCCCGCGGCACGCAAGGCTGCCGATGTTCCTGCGGTTGCCGCCAACGTGAATCCGAGTTCCACGAACTCGCGCGCCACGTCGATGCCCGCGTCTTTGTCGCGATCACGGAGCGAGAAGAACACGCACCCTGTATCGGGGAGGCGAGATCCCGCCGCGAGCTGTGCTTTCGCAAAAGCAATACCAAAGTTCTCGCCAATGCCCATGACTTCACCCGTCGAGCGCATTTCGGGCCCCAGAACAGGGTCAACATCCGCGAAACGATTAAAGGGAAGGACTGCTTCTTTCACCGAGACGTAGCCCGGCACCGGCGTCTCGATACCCAGGAGGCCCTCGTCGCGCATTGAAGCCAGCGTTTCACCGACCATCACGCGCGCGGCAATGGCCGCGACGGGTACGCCCGTCGCTTTCGCCACAAAGGGCACGGTGCGACTCGCACGAGGGTTGGCCTCAAGGATGAAGATTTCCGTCCCGCGCACGGCGACTTGGACGTTGATGAGGCCCACGACCTGGAGACGATGCGCAATGGCGCTGACGGCCACTTTGATCTCCTCGATGACGCTGGACGACAAGGTCACGGGGGGCAACGCGCACGCGGAGTCACCGGAGTGGACACCCGCCTCTTCGACATGCTCCATAACTCCCGCGATATACAGGTCGCCCTGCTGGTCGCGCACTGCGTCCACGTCAACTTCGATCGCGTCTTCGAGGAAGCGGTCAATTAAGACGGGCCGCTCATCCGACAGGCCACCATCACGCTCCAGTGAGGCCGCGAGCCGAGTCATGGCGTCACGTAGGGCATCGTCGTCATACACAATCTCCATCGCTCGACCACCGAGTACGTAACTCGGACGGACAAGTACGGGATAGCCAATGTGCTGGGCCGTCGACACCGCGTCGTCAATCCTCGACACGGCCGCTCCCGGCGGCTGACGCAGGCCAAGTTCGTTGCAGATCAGTGACCATTCGCGACGGTCTTCGGCCGCGTCGATGGATGACACCGGAGTTCCCAATATCAGCGACGCATCGAGAGAGTGCGCCAACTTGAGCGGCGTCTGTCCTCCGAGTGACACGATGACGCCGGCCACTCCCCCCGCTCCGCCTGCTTGCTCTGTCGCCACGATGTTCGCCACATCACGTGGCGTCAAGGGCTCAAAATACAAACGGTCGCTGGTCGTGTAGTCCGTCGAAACTGTTTCGGGGTTGCAGTTCACCATCACCGTTTCGTATCCCCGCGCTCGCAAGGCGAGCGACGCGTGCACGCAGCAATAGTCGAACTCAATCCCCTGGCCAATGCGGTTCGGGCCGGAACCCAAGATGATGACGCGCGGCTTGCTACCGGGTCGAACCTCAGATTCGTCATCAATCGTCGAGTAGTGATACGGGGTAGAGGCATCAAACTCTGCCGCGCAGGTGTCGACGGTCTTGTAGACGACGTGCACTCCCGCCGCCTCGCGCAGCGCGGTGACGCGTAGCGCCGACACACCCGTGAGGTGGGCCACTTGGTCATCGGTAAAGCCGAAACGTGCCACTTCTCGCCATTGGCCGGAGGTGAGCGTCGACGGGTCCTGGCCGCGCAGGCTCTCGCCGACCCGGACCAAGGTGGCCATCTGGCGAGTGAACCACGGGTCAATTCCCGTGACCGCGGTGATCTCCTCGGCTGACACGCCCGCGCGCAGGAGCTCATGAATCTGAAAGAGGCGCTCGGGACGACCCGACGAAATCTTCTCGAGCAGATCTGTCCGACCCGCGTCGGACTGCGCGACACCCTCAAACTCGTGCGGCCCCGAAAAGCCGCTGCGACCCTGCTCCAGACTGCGCAGCGCCTTCTGCAGACTTTCGGAAAAGTTGCGGCCAATGGCCATCACTTCACCCACCGATTGCATGCGAGTGCCCAGGACGCCCGTTGACCCCGGAAGCTTTTCGAATGCCCAGCGCGGAATCTTGGTCACGACGTAGTCGATGACGGGCTCAAAACTTGCGGGCGTGGCCCCCGTGATGTCGTTGGTGATTTCATCCAAGGTGTAGCCGACGGCCAAGCGAGCGGCGATCTTCGCGATGGGAAAACCCGTGGCCTTGGAGGCGAGCGCCGAACTACGTGACACGCGAGGATTCATTTCGATGACGAGTCGCTCCCCCGTCTCGGGATGCACCGCGAATTGAACATTGGACCCACCGGTTTCGACGCCCACGCGACGAAGAACGGCAAAGGCGTCGTCACGCATTTCTTGATACTCGACGTCCGACAAGGTTTGTGCCGGAGCCACGGTGATCGAGTCACCCGTGTGCACGCCCATTGCGTCAAGATTCTCGATGGAGCACACAATCACGCAGTTATCCGCGCGATCGCGCATGACTTCGAGCTCGTATTCCTTCCACCCCGCAATGGAACGTTCCACGAGGATTTCGCGCACCGGAGATGCCTCGATCCCTTCGGCGGCCAAGATCGTGAGTGCGGCCTCATCAGCGGCGATACCTGTTCCCGCACCACCCAAGATGTAGCTCGGGCGCACGATGATGGGATAGCCAATCTCTCGAGCGATCTCGAGCGCTTCCGGCACGTCGTGCGCAAAACCGGACGCCGGCACGGCAAGGCCAATGTCGGCCATCGCGGCCTTGAACTTCTCGCGGTCTTCGGCCGTCTCAATGGCCTCCGCGGAGGCACCAATAACTTCAACGCCGCATTCAGCGATGACGCCGCGCTTGACGAGCTCCATAGTGACGTTGAGCGCCGTCTGGCCACCCAAGGTGGGCAACAGGGCGTCGGGGCGCTCTTTTCGAATGATGTCCGCCACCACATCGGGGTGCAGGGGCTCGATATAGGTCACGTCCGCCGTTGACGGATCCGTCATGATCGTCGCGGGGTTGGAGTTCACCAAGATCACTCGGTAACCCTCCTCGCGAAGGACGTGGCACGCCTGAGTGCCCGAATAGTCAAATTCACAGGCCTGTCCAATGACGATCGGACCCGAACCAATCACCATGATGGTGTGCAAATCGCGACGGCGGGGCATTAGGCCACCTCTCCATTCATCAGGGCTTCGAAGCGATCAAAGAGGTAACGCGCATCGTGTGGACCGGGACCCGCCTCCGGGTGATACTGCACGGAGAAGCAGCGCTTCTCCTCAACCCCAATCCCCTCAATGACGTTGTCGTTGAGATTCACGTGCGTTACCCATTTCGCGGGGATGGAATCCGCGCGCACGGCGTAGTTGTGATTCTGGGCGGTGATTTCGATGGCGCCGGTTCGTGAATCACGCACGGGGTGATTGGAGCCATGGTGGCCAAAGCGCAACTTCTCCGTCTTTCCGCCAAGGGCCATCGCCAGCAACTGGTGACCGAGGCAGATACCAAAAATGGGCACCGTTCCCAGAAGATCAGAGACGACCGCCGCGAGCTGCGGCAGAGCCGCGGGGTCGCCAGGTCCGTTCGACAAGAAAACCCCATCGGGGCGCAGTTCTCGAACGGCCGCCGCGGAAGTGTGCGCGGGCACCACCGTGACCCGAAAACGAGCCCCTAGCTGAGCGACCATGGTGGTCTTGATGCCGTAGTCGAAGGCCACCACGTGATGCGATCCATTGCCGCGTTCATACGGGGCCGCGCAGGTGACGAGGTCGACAAAATTGTGATTATCGGTGCCCGACGCGGACGCCGCGGCAGCTGCCAATTCCGCCGGCGACACCGCGCCGAAGGCGCCGGGTAGCGCCCCGTGCGCTCGCAGGTGTCGCGTGAGACGTCGCGTATCGATACCGGACATCGCCATCACTCGATGCTGGCGCAGGAAGCCCTCGAGCGGGCCGACAGA
>CAISIU010000164.1 GCA_903885505.1 uncultured Actinomycetes bacterium
CGTCGAACGAAAACGCAACCGACTTCGCGCTGTGGGTGCGCGCTGACGATGAGAACGGCCACTGGACGCTCGCCCTCGCGGAACGCCCCGGAGTTCGCCTCGAGGGCATCGACGCGTACGGGCAATTCTTTGCCATCAGCGAGCGCTTCAACGGACTGGCCTGCGTGCGCTTAGTGCCACACCACGGTGCGGCCGCCCCGCAGATTGACATCGAGGCCGTGAGCTACCTCGTGGCGGGTGATGTTGACCCCAGCACCATCGTGGCGGGTGGCACGCCGAGCTACGACGCGGCGACCTATCGCGTCATCACCACCTCGCTCATTACCCCGCGCACCGTGAGTGACATCGTGGTCGCCACGGGCGAGAATCTCGTGCGCAAGCAACAAATCGTCAAGGGTGACTTTGATGCCGATCGCTACCGCACCGGACGCCTCTGGGTATCCGCCAGCGATGGCACGCGCATCCCGGTCTCCGTCGTCGCTCGTCGCGACCTCGTTATCGAGCAGGCCGACGGGACACTGGCACCGACCGATCCGGCGCCCTTCTTGCTCTACGGCTACGGCTCCTATGAGGCCTCCATCGATCCGGGCTTTTCGGTTTTCCGCCTGTCTCTGCTTGACCGCGGGATCATCTTTGGCATCGCACACATCCGTGGCGGTGGCGAGATGGGTCGTCGTTGGTACGAGGAAGGTCGCCTCGCTCAAAAGGCCACTACCTTCTCCGACTTCGTCGCGGTCTCTCGCTATCTCTGCGACCACGGCTGGACGACCTCGTCTCAGCTGGCGGCTCGCGGCGGTTCGGCAGGTGGACTTCTCATGGGCGCCGTCGCCAACTTGGCACCGGAGCTATATCGCGCCATCGTGGCGGAGGTTCCTTTTGTCGATGCCCTCACCACCATCTTGGACCCCAGCTTGCCGCTGACGGTCACCGAGTGGGAAGAGTGGGGCAATCCCATCGAGAGCGCCTCGATCTATTCCCTGATGAAGGGCTACGCCCCCTACGACAACGTGCGCGCGACGAACGACGATGGTTCCGCGCGTGTGTACCCCGACCTGTATCTCACCGCGGGATTGAATGACACCCGAGTGGGTTACTGGGAAGCCGTGAAGTTCGCGCAGAAGGTTCGCGATGCGAACCCGGACAACAAGGTCTTCGTGAAGGTGGAAATGGGAGCCGGTCACGGCGGCCCGTCAGGTCGCTACGACGCCTGGCACGACGAAGCGGCCACCGCCGCCTTCATTGTGTCGAGAATTACGAAGCGATAGAGGCGAGCACTCCCAACGGTAGGCAATTGGAAACTCCTAGTCGGCTGGGCTCGCCTTATCGACAGAACCCGGGAAGCAAGTTACATAGTCGAGGCTGCAGGCGGACGTGACCGCTATCGGTTTAGCTGACATCGAATAGTCGAACCTTCAAATTTTGACCTTAGTTCAACTAATGCGTTGTCCGGACGTCAGTCGAAGAACCCGATCAAGCAAGACCTGCAGGTTCGGACGCGTGCGGCGAGCAAGTTGATTCCCTTCAACCGTGAATCCGGATATTTTGCGAACGCCGGTGAAAATAGTGGAATTCGAAACTTTCGTAGTGCTGACCCACAGGTTCAAGCACGAGAGTTTGCGGAACGCCTCGCGAATGGCTGGAACAAACATCCAATCGAAGATGGGTGGAAAGCCACGAACGGCAAATTGACGGTCACATACCGTCGCACGACGCTCACCGAAAGAGGCCTACCGGCCGTTGACATCCGTTGGAATCGCAAAGTTAAACCACTCATTGGGCTGAAATCTCAGCGCGTACATTTCTTAGGAGGAACTTCCAAATGACAACAGGTACAAAATTGATAACAAGTGAAGAAACGGACACTCTTCGTCAACTGATCGGCTGCACTTTGAGGTCCTACGGAACGACGAATTTGTTGAACGGAACTCGAACCGCAATCGGTGAGGCCTTTATCGAAGCCAGTGACGGGATTCTGGTATCGCTTCGCTCGGAGTTGCATAGTTATGCCATCAATGGAGTGACCGATGATTTTGCAACGGTATCCATCGAGCCCGGCGACGAGTCTTTAGTCGATGTTGCTGCACGAAAAGGAAGTTTGTTCTACGACTTCTCAAATTCTGTGATTACGAATTTGGGAATAATTCGAGTTGAGTTCATTCGCGATGAAGCAAGTAAGGCGACGCAATCCTGCGTGATCGACCTTGGCCTCATGGTTGAGACTGAAATTGGAAGAATCGCGATTTTCAACGGCTCAATTTGGGTTAATGAATTTGATTTCGAAGTTCTTCGAGGTGCTACGGCGTTAGGCGAACCAGAGGCATTCGAGTCTGAACTCGCTGATGCGTGGGAAACCCGAACGACTGTTATCCAACTCGGCGATTAGGCATCCAAGGTGGGCTTGAAGTTGATTCTTTGAAGGGTCCCGCCTGAGAGCTTGAAGTCCTCGAGTGCCGGGTTGCTAAGCAAAGGGAGGGTGAGCAGTTCTCTTACTCGAATTTTTGACCCAATAAAAGGGATATAGGACCTGAAGCACGTCCGTCGGATTCTTCCTGGAGCCGATTGGCACGCTGGCATCGCATAGTTTCCGCGCTTCCGCAATAGGCCGATGCCTACGGGGTAATCGTGCGGGTGCTCGGAGGCAGTCGGGCTTGAGCCCGTCTTTCCAATCCCGAGGATGCACGAATATCCGTATAATTGGCTAAAAGAAACAGATGCTCAAATATCCGTGCGATTGGCACTTTTGCTATACTGCACGGAAATGAGTGCAAATCACACAACGGACAAGAGACAGCCATTCCGGGTCTACAGCGCTTCGACACTGGGGGCGGCGATCCGCCACTATCGCAATGCGTTAGGCATCTCCCAGAAAGAGCTGGCCGCCCGTGCCGGTATGCCCCGCAACTACGTCAACGCCCTTGAGAACGGGCTTGAAACCGAGCAACTCAAGCGCACGCTTGCCGTTCTTCGGGAACTAGGCGTCCGAATGACCTTGGATCGTGAGGATTGGTAATGGCGGACCAGCTGGCCATCTGGCTGTACGGCCACCGGGTCGCCACCGTCTCGCGGGAGGCCAACAATCGCCTTCGACTTCGGTACACACCGGAAGCACTGGCGAACTACGAACTCGGCACGCCGCTGCTTTCGATTGCCCTTCCCCTCACTGACGTTCCCTACCCCAATGCGAAGACTCGATCTTTCCTCGACGGACTGCTCCCGGAGGGAGATCAGCGGCGGGCCATTGCAGAACAACTCGACCTCAATTCCAATGACACCTTTGGGTTGATTCGCGCCCTGGGACTCGATTGCGCTGGTGCGATTGTCGTCCAACCGGCCGAAGACTCTGCACCGCGGCAAGCCACGACGCTGACGGCACTGCCTCTAACCGATGACGAGATCATCGAGCGGGTCGCGAACCTACGGAGCGCTCCTCTTGGCGTCACCGATCGAGTGAGGATCTCTCTCGCCGGTGTTCAGGAGAAACTCCTTCTCACGCGCATGCCCGACGGTCGTTGGGGTGAGCCAGTTGATGGAACGCCTTCGACACATATTCTCAAGCCCGAAATTCGAGAGTTCCCGGAGACCGTCGCCAACGAAGCATTCTGCATGCGAGTTGCGCGCAACCTCGGGCTTCGGGCGGCATCAATCGAAGCCGCGGAGTACGGCGGGAGAAAGCTCATCGTCGTTGAGCGATATGACCGAGCCGTCACGGGCGCGGGCGACGTCGAGCGCGTGCATCAAGAGGACTTTTGCCAGGTTCTTTCTCTCTCCCCCAAGACTAAGTACCAGAAGGAGGGCGGCCCGTCGCTCAAGCAGATCGCGGCCGTCCTGCGACAGTTTGCGCGACCCGACTCCCTCAGCAGGCTCTTGCAAGCAACGTACGTCAATGTGCTTGTTGGAAACAGTGACGCACATGGCAAGAACTTCTCGCTCTTGCATCACCGTGACGGATCTATTGAGTTAAGCCCCGTATATGACGTCGTGTCGACGTTGTATTACGTCGACGGTGAACTCTCCATGTACATAGATGATGTCCTCAAGACGTCGAAGGTCACGCGCGACAGGCTGATCAGGGAGGCCGTCTCATGGGGAATGCGAGAGGAGTCGGCCCAGCTGATCGTCAGCGAATTGAACGAGCGCGCTCCGGAGGCAATCAAGGCAGCGAGTGAGGCAACTCTGGACCTCCCCGTGGAGTTACCCGCCATTGCCGGTTCGCAACTGAAACTCCTCGCCACGTAGGGAAGGTTTGCCCCAGGGGTCGTAGCCGTGGGCCGGGTCCTCTAGCGCCTAGGTACTCCGAACTGTGGCCTACTAAACGGGGCATAGGCTTTTTGGCACGCCAACCAATCTTTCGTTGGAACTAGCCCCGCAGCCACTTTCAGTCGTGTACATGGCTTCAGAAGGTCACATGTCATCCATCTGACGCACGGAAGGTTTCGTGGCGGAGCGCGTTCTGCGACGGAGATCTTCAGTAGTTAGCGGCCGTGGTGGCCCATAATCAACCCCGCGACGATGAGGATTGCAATGACAATCCCCACCCCCACCGCCACGGTGATCACCGGCCAGGTCACTCGGCTGCGAGTAAGCGAACGCTCGAGGGCCCACTGCGAGTTGTGACGCCCCGAGGGCGTTAACCACGAGTCACTGTCAGTCTCGTCGCCAATAACTCGTGCCGGTTCGTGCGGCAACTTCGCCGGGGCCACGCGACGAGGCGCATGGAGGGACCCCTCATCATCAATGAGTCGAAGAGCCGAGCCCGCATCACGTTCCGCTCGCGGCGTCAGGGTCAAATGCGGCGAGGGGGCAATCATCGAACGGTGCCGACGTTCACGCTGTTGGCGAAGTATGACCAGCACGCCGGCGAGCACTATCGCGACGGCCAGCACGACGACGATCACCATGAGGGTCATCGTAGTGAGTGGGTGTCGCTACGACAGGGCGCCAAAGCGCCCGCGGAAGTAGGTCAGGGCGTCGCCGTCTCGTGACGTGGCGCTGTCGATCTTCACGATCACGATGAAGTGGTCACCCGCTTCGACCGTCTCGATGATGCTCCCGGTGAGGTGCGCGAGAGCACCGGTGACGAGGGGAAGGTCATGTACCCACGTGATCTCTGCGGACTCAAACTTGTCGTGACCACTGATGGCGAAATTGCGGGCGACGTCTTCTTGATTCGCCGCCAACACGCTGATGGCCACCGAGATGACCTGCGAAAGACGTGGCCAGCTGCGGCCATCTCGTCCCACCGAAAACGACACGAGCAGGGGGTCCAGCGACAAGGAGACGAAGCTTTGGCAGGTCAGACCCACCGGCCCCTCGCCATCCACACTCGTCACGACGACGACACCGGTCGGGAAAGAACCCGCCGCACGTCGAAAGTCGTCAAGGGGAACGTGGGACACGGCCTGACACTACCGGCGTCAGTAATGTCGAGCGCATGAGCGAGCACGTGGTGGCCTTCGATGATGTGACCTTGCAGGTACGTGAATACGGCAGTGCCGACGGGCCACTCGCGGTGTTGCTGCACGGTTTTCCAGACACTCCCCTTACCTTTCGCCATCTCGCCCCGCACCTGGCCGACCAGGGATATCGCGTCATCGTGCCCTCGATGCGCGGATACGCCCCGTCACGCACGGCCTCCAGCCAGGACTACTCCGTGGCCGCGCTCGCCACCGACGCCAATCGCCTCCACGAGCATTTCGGCGGTGACGAGCGAGCGATTCTGATCGGCCACGACTGGGGGTCGGCCACGGTGTACCCCGCACTCGCCAGTGAGAGTTCGCGATGGTCGCGGGGCGTGGCGATGTCGGTGCCGCCGCTGTCCGCGATGATGAGCGCGTTCATGTCCTTTGACCAGCTCCAGCGCAGTTGGTACATGTTCTTTTTCCAGCACCCACTCTCCGACATGGTGGTGCCGCTGAATGATTTCGAATTCATCGCTCGACTCTGGCAGTCCTGGTCGCCGAACTACGACAACAGCCTTGACGTCTCGGCGGTCGTCGGCGCACTATCGGGCGACGGCCACCTCGCCGCGGCGCTGTCGTACTACCGCGCCGCGTTAGGCGGGCCAACCGCCGACACGGTGATCACGTCACGAGTGGCCGACACCATGGCGTTTGTCGCCTCGGTTCCCCCGCAGCCCATTCTCTATCTCCACGGGGAAAATGATGGATGCATTTCCGCGGCCAGTACCGACCTCGTGGAGACCATGTTGGCGCCCGGTTCACGCCGCGTGGTCATTACCGATGCCGGACACTTCCTGCACCTCGAAAAGCCCACCGAAGTGCACCGCGAAATCGATCTCTTTCTGGCGGGCGCGTAAATTTCGCTAGCGCCGAGTGGTCGCCAATCGCCAGGAGCGTCGCTCTTTTTCGATGAAACCTTCGCGAGCGAGGGTTTCCAGCACGTGCGTCGTTCGCTGGTCATTCAAAGCCGTCACGAGCGCCGTCTGACTCATCGGGCCGTTGTGCAGCTGAGATAACACTCGTCCACGAAGTTCACGCATCGAACCGGCGAATCGCGCTTGAGGTCGAGACACGGCGGCTGAGGCGGGTGCCGGATCATCCCCGCCACGCCGTTGCCACACGCACATAGCTGCGAGGGGGCATTGCTCGCATCGAGGAGTCGCTCGGCAATAGGTGGCACCCACATCAAGGAGCACCTGGTTCAAGACGGCGCTGTGCGCGGTGCCGGCGAGTTGGTCCGCCACGCCCTGGGCCACCGTCGCCGACAGGGGCTCGCCGAAGAGGGCACGGGCAAAGACGCGGCCGACATTGGTATCGAGCACGCCGACGCGGGCCCCAAAGGCGAAGGAGGCAATGGCTCTCGCGGTGTACGGGCCGATTCCCGGAAGAGCCAATAAGTCCTCCAGACGTTGTGGAACCTCTCCCCCATGGCGCTGCACGATGGCGTGCGCGGCGCGCTGCAGATACTGCACCCGGCGGGGATAGCCCAAGCCCTTCCACGCGCGCAGAACCTCGTCGGGGGCGGCGGCGGCGAAGTCGCTCGGCGTCGGCCAGGTGGCGAGGAAGTAGTCGTAGTACGGACGCACCCGGTGAACGGGGGTCTGCTGCAGCATGAATTCACTGACCATGACCGCCCAGGGCGCAGCCCCGGTCCACGGCAGGTCTCGATTCAGGCGCGGAGCGAGCTGACGAAGTCGTCGCCGCCACGCGGCGAGATCAGGACCAGACGTCGTCGGCGTAGGGACGGCGGCGAGCCGGCGCGAATTCACGCTTCCACACCATGACCTTGCGTCGGAAGTAACACACCTCGAGACCGTCTTGGTTAAAGCCCTTGGTCTCCACCTTCACGATGCCGCGGTCGTTCTTGGACGACGACTCGGTCTTCTCGAGAACTCGCGTCTCGGCGTAGATGGTGTCGCCGTGAAAGGTGGGGTTCTTGTGAATCAGCGTTTCAATCTCGAGGTTGGCAATGGCCGCACCCGAGACGTCCGGCACGCTCATGCCCAAAATTAAGGAGTAGACCAGGTTGCCCACGACCACGTTGCGCTTCTGCACCGTTTCGTTCTCGGCGAACCACTCGTTGGTGTGCAGCGGGTGGTGGTTCATGGTCATCATGCAAAACAAGTGGTCGTCAAATTCGGTGATGGTCTTGCCGGGCCAGTGACGGAAGATGTCGCCGGGCTCGAAGTCTTCGTAGTAGCGACCAAAGGGACGATCGAAAGTAGTCATATCTCTATTCTGCCGTCTATTCGCTGAGGGGACGCGTCGAAAAGGCGCTGGTGCCGCCCGGAGGGGTCATGCCGTCAATAACGGCGCGCCACACGTAGCGAGACCCCGGCGCGAGAGGCAGGGGGCCAAAGTTGATGGCGATAGGGACATCAACGGGCGTACCCGGTAGGGCGCCCTCGGGCTCACCGGCTTGAAAGTCTCCGCGCACTTCGACGGGTTGGGGCCCCTCGGGGGTGTCGATAATGATGGGGCGACCATCGGCATCTTCCAGCACGACTTCCCAGTGGTGGGCCACGTTCAATTCGTGACTGTCCACAATGAACTTGATGGCGAGGGCCTGCGGCGCCGGGTAGGGACCCGTCAATGTCCAGCCGCCACCCAAAATGTAGAGCTTGCCGTCAGAAACTTGGGCCGAATCGGCCAAGAGCATAAGAACGTTCATGCCGCGAGCCTAGGTGGGGGCGGTGACCGGTAACTTCTCTTTCGTGACTGCCACGACCTTGAACCTGACCACCGCCGCGAGCCTCGTTGACGCCGCCCAGGAAATTCTCGACGCCGCCACGCGTCGCCTCGCCACCATCGGTGGTGCCGACGTGGAGCAGCAGTTCGCGTACGACCTCGCTCACGCCTCGGCCTCGATTGCGTCGGTGCGCGCCACCTTGGAGTACGCCGCGACTGGCGACACCGAGAACCGTTTGGTCGCCGCCTTCTTCGCCCACGGTCTTCACGACATGGCGTCGCGCATTTTGGGTCGCGAGGAGCTGTGGGGCCTCAGCGGTGACTGGTTCGCCCCTTTCCGCGACACCGTGACGACATTTCGTCATCCCGACTTTCTCGCCAGCCTCGCGACGACGCCCGGTGATCGCCACTTGGCCGACGAATTCGCCCAAGTCGGTGACATGTTCCACCGCTTCGCGGCCGAAAAGGTTCGCCCGCACGCAGAGCACATTCACCGCAGCAACGGTGACATTCCCGAAGAGCTGATCTCCGCGTTGGCCGAGATCGGCGGCTTTGGCCTCTCGGTACCCGAAGAGTTTGGTGGCTTCGCCGCCGGTGGTGAGAGCGATTACCTCGCCATGGTGATTGCGACCGAAGAACTCTCGTGGGGAGGCCTCGGTATCGGTGGCTCTCTCATTACTCGTCCCGAAATCTTGACTCGCGCCCTTGTGGCCGGCGGCACCGAGGAGCAAAAGTCCTACTGGCTCCCCCGTCTCGCCACCGCCGAGACCATGGCCGCCGTGGCCGTCACCGAGCCGGACTATGGCTCTGACGTCGCGGGCATCACCACCTCGGCGACCAAGACTGACGGCGGCTGGATCATCAACGGCACCAAGACTTGGTGCACCTTTGGCGCTCGTGCCAACGTGTTGATGTTGCTGGCGCGCACGGACCCCGACCGTTCTAAGACTCACCGCGGCCTCTCCATCTTCCTGGTGGAAAAGCCCATCGGTGACGGCCACGGCTTCCTCTTTACTCAAGACGGCGCTCACGGCGCGGGCCGCATGGAAGGCCGTCCCATTGACACTCTGGGCTACCGCGGTATGCACAGCTACGAGATCAACCTTGACAACTGGTTCGTGCCTGATACTCACTTGGTGGGCGGCGAGGCCGGCTTGGGCAAGGGTTTCTACTTCCAGATGGCCGGCTTCGAAAATGGTCGCATCCAGACCGCCGCTCGCGCGGTCGGCCTTATGCAGGCCGCCTACGAAGCGGCGCGTGACTACGCGGACAATCGCGTGGTCTTCGGCCAGCCCATCGCCAATTACCAATTGACCCAGGTGAAGCTCGGCCTCATGGCCGCCATCATCCAGGTGTCGCGTCAGTTCTCCCTGCACGTCTCTCGTCTCATGGCGGAAGGTGGCGGATCGCTCGAAGCCTCCATGGCCAAGGCCTACGTGTGCCGCGCGGCCGAATGGGTGACGCGTGAGGCCATGCAGATCCACGGCGGCATGGGCTACGCCGAGGAGTACGCGGTGTCGCGTTACTTCGTTGACGCGCGCGTGCTGTCCATCTTTGAGGGTGCGGACGAGACGCTGTGCCTCAAGGTTGTCGCCCGCGGACTACTGGCCGCGCAGGCTTAAGCGAGCAGGGCGGCTTCGTCGCTCTCGCTCAACCAGTGAGCGGCCCACGGCTGGGTCTGCACCCACGCCCCGGTGTCACGAATCGAATCAGCGAGGTCGCGCACCACGAGGCCCTGAGCGAGCGCCGCAGAGGAATCCATTTCCAAGATGGGACTGCCCTCGGGCCCGGCCCAGAGGGGGAACTTCTCCTCAGGAACAGCTGCGGCGTCGACGTCGACGAGCTCGGCCGACGGATTCACGACGCGGACGATGTCACTCAGAACGTCGCCAAAGGCAAAGGGTGCACTGGCGGTGTGCCAGGCACCTGTCAATTGACGCTGAGCGACCGACACGGTGAAGTCACCTAAGTCACGCGCGTCGATCCACTGCAGCGGCACTGAGCGAGGCGTCGGCACGGCCACGCGACCACCGCGAGCGATGCGCGCCACCCAATAGGGGAAGCGCAAGGTCTTGTCGTGCGAGCCAATCACGTAGGTCGGACGCACAATGCTGAGCGCGTCGCCGAATTGTCGGGCCGCCTCGTATTCGCACGCGGCCTTGAGGGGACCGTAGGTCTCACCGGTGATCTCCGCGTTTTCATCCACGCTGCCGTCGGGGTAGGTCGTGGCCGTCGCTTCGGTGGCACCGGCCGCGGCCGGCTCCTCGTATGCCGAGATGGAAGAAATCTGCACGTGATGACCACCGCGGCCACCAAGGGCGGCCGCGAGCGCGCGAACCTCGCTCGGCCGATAGGCAATGGTGTCAATCGTGGCGTCAAAGCTCAGGCCGTCAAGTGCCGAGAGGTCGCCATGGCGATCACCCACGAGGCGCGTCACCGAATCGGGAAAATCCACGGGGGTGACGCCACGGTTGATAACGGTGACGTCATGACCCGCCTGCAGTGCCGACCAGGTGATGGCGCGACCGACGAATGATGACCCACCAGCGATTAACAGGCGCATGGCCCTCCCTTGACTATTCGTCAATGGTAAAGGGTGCGTGCACGC
>CAISIU010000165.1 GCA_903885505.1 uncultured Actinomycetes bacterium
CACCACCATCGTGACCTCCGACGAGTTCTTGTCGCTCTCCTCCTTGCCCGCCACCGCGGCGGTCATCGGTGGCGGTGCCATTGGTTGCGAATTCGCGTCGATGCTCGTCGACATGGGCTCGAAGGTCACGGTCCTCGAAGGTCTGCCGAACATCCTGAACGGCTGCGACACTGACGTGGTCGCGGTGGCCCAGCGCGCATTTAAGAAGCGCGGCATGGACATTCGCACCGGCGTGACCATCACCGGCCACACCCCGAAGAAGGGCGGCGGCACCACGGTGCACGTCGACGGTGGCGAGGATGTTGAGGTCGACATGGTGATCGTGTCGGTCGGCCGACGCGCCCGCACCGAAGGTCTCGTCGCTGAGGGCGTCGGCGTCGTCATTGACGAGCGCGGCTTCGTGGTCGCGGACCGCAACATGAAGACGGCCGCTGCGAACGTCTACGCCGTCGGCGACATCGTGGCCGGCACCCCGCAGCTGGCCCACGTGGCCTTCGCGGAAGCGGTCGTGACCATCAAGACGATTCTCGGTGAGCCCGTGCAGCCGGTGGACTACACCCGCGTGCCCTGGGCCATTTACTCCAACCCCGAAGTGGCTTTCGTCGGATTGACTGAAGCGGCCGCCAAGGAAAAGGGCATTCCCGTCGTCGTCAAGAAGGACCCCTTCGCCGGCAACGGTCGCGCCCGCATCATCGGGGAGACCGATGGCGTCGTCAAGATCATCGCCGAGAAGCGCCCCGACGGCAGTGCGGGTCAGCTGCTCGGCGTGCACATGGCGGGCCCCTGGGTCACTGAGCAGCTCGGTGCCGGTTACTACGCCGTGAACTGGGAAGCCACGGCCGAAGAGGCCGCCGCGCTGATCCAGCCGCACCCCAGCTTGTCGGAAGTCTTTGGCGAAACCTTGCTCGCCCTGGCCGGACGAGGCATCCACGTTGGCTGATGTCACCCTTCCCTCGCTCGGTGAATCCGTCACCGAAGGCATTGTCACCCGCTGGCTGAAAAACGTCGGCGACGTCGTGCTACGCGACGAACCCCTGCTCGAAATCTCGACGGACAAGGTCGACTCCGAAATGCCCTCACCGGCAGCGGGCGTCTTGCTCAAGATCGTGGTGCCTGAAGGCGACACCGCGGCCGTCGGTGCCGTGGTGGCCGTTATTGGTGAACTCGATGGCGACGCCTTGGCCGCCGCGCAGGCCGCCCCGGCGGCTCCCGCCGCTGCTGCCGCTCCCGCGGCGAGTGCCCCGACATCAACGTCGACTCCGGAAGCGGGCGCCATTGCGGGTCTCGTGACCTCGCCGGTCGTTCGCCGCATTTTGGCCGACGGCCAGGTGGACCCTCGCTCGGTCACCGGCACGGGCCCGAACGGATCGATTACCCGTCGCGACGCGGAGCGTGCCGTGGCGCAGGGACCGTCCGAAGAAATTCGCGTTCCCTTCACCGCGGGTGTGAAGCGCATGGCCGAACACATGGTTCAAACCGTGCGCACCAGTCCCGTGGGTTACGTGGCCGCTGAACTCGACGCGTCGATCCTGGCGTCGCTGCCGGCGAGCACCTCGGACGGTGTTGCTCTTCGACCCGAGGTCGTGGTGGCCGTCGCGGCCATTCGCGCCCTAGCTGACTTTGACACGCTGAATGCCGAAGTCACCGGTGACGAGCTCATCATTCGCCGCAGCATCAACGTCGGCGTCATGAAGAGCCTGCACCCCGACGGCATGCTCGTGCCGGTGGTGCACGC